>JASFTQ010000143.1:0-11177 GCA_050053515.1 Desulfobacterales bacterium
GGTCTTTTCGATCTCTTTGGTGCCTTCGTATATTTCCAGAATCTTGGCATCCCGGTACAGGCGCTGGACTTTGTATTCATCAATATAGCCATAGCCGCCGTGCATTTGAAGGGCCTCGTCAGCACAATCCACCGCCACTCTGGCGGAATACCATTTGGCCATGGCTGTCAGGGCATGATCCAGCTTATCCTGGTCGGCCAGCCAGACAGCTTCATAGTACAGGTTGCGAGCGGCTCTTATGCGAGTGGCCATTTCCGCCAGTTTAAACTGGGTAACCTGAAATTCAGCGATGGGTTTTCCGAACTGACATCGGCTCTTTGTGTAGCGGATCGACTCTTCCAGGGCAGACCGGGCCAGCCCCACAGCCTGGGCACAAATATGCAATCGCGTGCGGTTGAAGAATTCCATTAAGTGGTAGAATCCTTCACCTTCTGCACCGATTAGATTTTCAAGTGGAACCCGGACATCCTTCAAGGAGACTTCTGCGGTATCCGACGCCCGGATGCCCAACTTGCCCTTGAGCTTTGTGGCCTTGTAACCGGCGGTATCGGTTGGCAGCAATATAAAGCTAAAACGCTTGTGACGAGAGGGGTTTTCAGGATCGGTCTGGCAAAACAGCATGATGTAATTGGCTACTGTTCCGTTCGTGATAAACGTCTTGGTCCCGTTAATCACCCAATGTTTGCCGTCTTTGACTGCCGTTGTGACGGCACCGGTTACATCGCAGCCGGCATCCGGTTCTGTGATGGCGGTGCCGATTATGACTTCGCCCGCCACCAGTTTGGGAAGAATCAACTGTCGCTGCTCTTCGGTCCCGAAGAGAATCAACAATTCGGATCCAAAGCAAGTTGATAGAATTGCGGATGCCATTCCCGGATCAACCGCCCAAAATTCCTCATTAATAAGACAGTGTTCGAAAAAACCATAACCGGCGCCGCCATATTTCTCAGATATGAAAACTCCGACAAAACCCAAGTCACAGGCCTTTCGCCAAATTTCCAGATCAAATTTTTCTTCACGATCAAAATCCAGCGCCCGGTCGGGAAATTCTCCCTTGGCAAACTTTCTGGCAGCTTTTACAATATCCTCTTGTTCTTTGGTTAAACTAAAATCCATTCAATTTCTCCTCAGCTGTCACAGAATATAAGATAGAACTATATTTTACTTAGATCGAATTTCCCGGTTTATACGGGGTTAGCTTTCCTTGCGCCGCATTTCTTGGCCGCGAATTTCACGTCTCAAAAGTTTACCGACTTTTGATTTCGGCAGCATATCCCTGAATTCAATATATTGCGGTACCTTGTACGCTACGAGGTTTTGCCGGCACCACTTAATTAGCTCATAGCCCGTAATCCCTTTAATATCCTCCCTGAGCACCACATAGGCCTTTATGCGCTCGCCGACACGGTCATCGGGAACGCCCACCACGCAGGATCCGATTACGGCCGGATGTTCCTGAAGGGTGGATTCTATTTCCGATGCAGATACGCGGTAACCCTTATGTTTAATCGTGTCCACGGTTCGATCGACAAAGTATAAATTGCCGTCCTCATCCATGGACATGATGTCGGCCGTGCGATACCAGATGTCGTTTTCGATTTCAATGAAAGATTCGGCGGTTTCTTCGGGCTTATTCAAATAACCGGTGGTCATGTGTTCGGAAGAAACCAGCAGCTCACCGGCTTCACCGGCTTTTACCGGTTTTAATGTGGCCGGATCGACGATCTTCACCCTTTTGGAGGCCACGATGCGACCCACGCTTTTAGGCGGATTATCAGCCTCCACCGGACACATGGCTACGCCGCCGCAGGTTTCGGTGGCCCCGTATCCTTGACGGATCGGTTGATTGAATTTTTCCTGCCAGCGCTTGCCGACTTCAACCGGTAGCACATCTCCGGCACTGAACCAGTACTCCACCGAACTCAGGTCATATTGGTCCAGGCGATCGTGTTCCAAGATCATGCGATACAGGGTAGGGACACCAATCATGGATTTTGCCCTGAAGCGCTGGATGGCTTCAAAAGCAGCATCCAAATTTATCCGGGGCTGAAGTATCAAGGCCCCACCGGTCAGCAAAGCAGCCAGGCCGCAAGTCTGTCCCAGAATATGAAAAAGGGGGGCGTTGCCCATGATAACGTTATCGTCGGCGGAAAATAGCGGGTCGGTTACTCGAATCTGTTCGTCCGCCGAAACCATAAACAAATGATGTGAAATTGGAACTCCTTTGGGAAATTTTGTGGTCCCGCCGGTATAAAGAATTTCGGCTATGGCATCCCCACCCCCTTCGGCTTGTGACTGTGTGGGGGGCAGGTTGTGAAATTTGGACATCAACTTTTTAAATGAATGGGTATTTTCCGTGAGGGCGATTTTGCCCCGGGGAATAATATCAAACAAATATCCGAAATACCGCTTCCACCAGGGAAGCAGATCGACCATGGTGGTTACAATTATACTTTTGAGGGCGGTTTGCGAGAGAGCGCCGGTAACATAACCGAAATTGGTGTCTGCGCAGACAATGGCTTCAGCATCGCAGTCATTGGCGATATATTCAAGATCGCGGGGTGTATATATCGGCGTGATGGGCACGGCGACAGCACCAATTTTTTGAATAGCCAGCCAGGCCACTGCCCATTGAATACCGTTGGGTATGTAAATGATGATTTTCTGATGGGGTTGGACGCCCATGCTGGTTAAGCCCGCGGCAAAGCGGTCAACCAGATACCTGATTTTGCGATATGAAAACCGGGTGCCCAAATATATGACGGCCGTATTGTCGTTTCGCTTTTCGGCTGTGGCCTCAAAAGCTGAAAAAATATTGATTGGCGCTGTTTTTTCCATGCCGGAAATCATATTCCAAAATAGGCTGATTTGACTTCGGGATTGTCCATCAGCTCTTTGCCGGTGCCGGATAATGCCAGCATACCGTTTTCAATCACATAACCGCGCTCAATAAACGGCAGTATCGGACGGGCAAATTGCTCGGTTATCAGGATCGTAATGCCGGACTCTATTTTAAGATTTTTTATGGCATCCACCAACATGGTTTGCAACATAGGGCTCAGCCCCAGCAGCGGTTCGTCAAGTAACAGCAGTGCCGGCTTGAGGACGAGCGCCATGCCGATAGCCAGCATTTGTTGTTCGCCGCCGCTCAGAAAACCGGCTTTGCGCCGTTTTAAACCCGACAGAGCCGGGAAGAGCGTGTAGACATATTCCATCCTGGCCGACAATTCCGACGTTGTTACCTGGTGGCCGGCAATCTTCAAATTCTCAGCCACGTTGCTTTCCGGGAAAACGGGGTGCCTTTCCCGGGATAATACCAGGCCCTTTTTTACCCGCTCAAAAGGCTGGGCGGTGGTGATGTCTTCACCGCGAAAAATAATTTCCCCGTACAGGGTTATTCTTTCACCGCCTTTGCGCTTTTCTTTGATCTGCATATCGATGATGAGCCCTGAAATAGTGTTCATCAAAGTGGTCTTGCCGGCGCTATTGGAACCGATAATTCCGACGATCTCGCCTTCATTGACGGTCATGGAAAAGTCATTCAAAGCCAGCGCGTTTTCAAAGAAAACCATCAAGTTTTTTACTTCTAACACGCCATCACCATTCAGTCAGATGGAATCGTTCAAATTGGGTTATACTATCTTTGTATCTTCCCAGGGGTAAAGTCCTTGTCTGCGTTCGTCTGCGGTAAATTAAAAGTAGTCACTCGGTCCCCAGATAGGCGTTCTTTACCGCTTCGGTTGCCATGACCTCGGCCGGCTTACCATCTGCAATTTTCTGGCCGTAATTGAGAACCATCACGCGATCGGCAACCCTGAAAAGCTCCTTTAAGCGGTGTTCGATCATAATTATGGTCTTGCCTTCGAAGCGCAGCTTTTCGATGATGGGCAGAATACTGGCGACCTCCGCCAGACTGAGCCCGGAAAAAAGTTCGTCTAAAATCAGCAGATCCGGGTTAAGCGCAATTGCCTTGGCCAGTTCCAGCCGCTTCAGATACCCCTGGGGTAAGGCACTGGCCGTCTTGTAGGCCACAAAGGCGTCGCGTTCAAAGCCGACCTCCTCCAGCAAGTCCAGAGCTACCGCGTCGCGGTCGCCATATTTTCCGCCGGTCATTCCTTTGACCCGCGGAGAATATAACGGGATAATCATGTTTTTGTAGGCCGGAAGCTGGTAGAACGGTTTTACCATCTGAAAGGTCCTGGCAATCCCCAATCGCACAATCTTATATGGCGGCCAGGCGGTGATATCTTGTCCGCGATAATGAATTGCGCCTTGCCTCGGTTTGACAAATCCGGTGATCAGATTGACGGCTGTGGTTTTTCCGGAACCATTGGGTCCGATCAGACCTAAGAGTTCACCTTCGGCAATCTCGAAAGCCAAATTATGAATGGCCTGAACCCCGCCGAAATTTTTATAAAGGCGGCTGACTTCGAGCAGGGAGGAATTGCTCACCGTTCCACCTCCACCCATCTTTCAAACTGATGATATTTGCGCTGAATATAGTGAAAAACACCCTCGGGAATGGCCACGGTAAATATAACCAGAAACAATCCGTAGAAAACGATCCTGAGCCCCCCCAGCCCCCGCAAAATCTCCGATAAGGGTACCAGAATGAAGGCCCCGAGGGTTGAACCGGCCAAGGTGCCAATGCCGCCGACGACAGCCGCCGCAATCGGTAAAATGGAATAATCCAGGGCAAAAACCGGCATTCCGACGAATAAATAAATGTGGGTCATAAAAGCACCGGCAAACGCCCCAACGCAACTGGCGATATAAAGGGCCTGGATTTTAAACCGGTAAATGTTAATTCCGGCATTCATCACCGAACGGTCGTTGTCGTTGATGCCTTTTAAAACCAGCCCGAAGTCTGAATCCATCAGGCGCCGGAATCCAAACAGCGCAGCCAGAAGGACTGCAATGATGAGATAGATTTCCACCCAGCGGGACGGCAAAGGCGCCAAACCGCTGAGCCCCTCGGTTCCGCCGAAGATTCGCGTCGCCTCGACAACTCGAACCAGCATCAGCGGCAGCACCAGGGTGACCATTGAAAAATAGATCCCGCGAAGTCTGAGGACCGGTGTCAGCAAAACCGTGCACAGCAGGCCGCCGAAAATAGTTGCCAGCGGGATGGTCACAACCGGTGGCCATCCCCAGTAGTGGTTCATGATACCCGCCAGGTAGGCACCGCTGCCGAAAAATAGCGCCTGGCCGAGAGATATCATACCGGTTTGGGCCAGAATATCCCAGCTGATGGCTAATAGTGCAAAGACAGACACGGAAAGCAACACTCTTTGCCAGTACATACTCAAGGTAAAGGATAAGACCAACAAACCGACGATCGGCAACAATCTGGGGGCGGACAGATAAAGCATTTCCCGCCAGGAACAGAGCGCAAATACATCGCTGGATCTGACTTTTATTCCCCTGTCTGTCCGTTCTTTGCGCCTGCGGGTCATTTAGATGCGTTCCTCCAGTTCTTTGTGTTCGCCGAACAGACCTGAAGGTCTGAAGATCAGAATCGTCAGGATGGCCATCAAAGGGACCAGCATAACCCAGTGGCTTTCCAGATAAGTTACCGTGATGGTTTGACCGTAGCCGATTAAAAAAGAGGCCAGCACCAGTCCCCCGGTGGATCCCAGCCCCCCGACAATGCATACAGCCAGGGCATTGATCAAAACACTATAGCCCTGTTCGACGTTGATGGTTCCCAGGGGTAAAATTACGATGGCGGCGATGGCCGCATAGGCCGCCCCGAATGAGACGCTGAGCATCGCCACCCGATCGGAGTTGATGCCCAGACTTAACGCGGTTCTTTCTTCCTGGGCAATTCCTCTAAAGCGCAGGCCCGTTCGGGTATGGTGCGTGAAAAACCACAAAAAACCGGCCATGGCGATACCGATAACCACGATGAATATGCGCTGCAAGTCCACCACCACCGGGCCGATGTCGATGCTGGCATCGATAAAAACCGGCAAAGAATATTCAAACCCGATAAAACCCAAATACTTGAGCAGTTCAAGGATTGCCAGTCCGATACCGAAGGTGGCAATTACTTCGGATAATACCATGCCGCGAATTCTCAGCAGCACAAAACGATACATCAGGGCCCCTGCGCCGGCCGTAAAGACCACGGCCAAAAAAACGGCCAGAAGATAGGGCAGGCCGATGGTGTTGAAAAACACCCAGCACAGCAGGGCGCCTAAAATATACAAAGCGCCATAGGCAAAGTTGGCGACCCCGCTGATGCCGAAAGTGAGATTAAATCCCAGGGCCACCAGCACCAGTATGACGCTGTTAACGAAGCCGTAGACTAATGTATGGGCGAACATGGATGAAATTAAAATTTTTATGCCTTGCCGGCAAGATCAGCGGGATTATAGAAAAAACCTGCCCGCCTTGCCCGAAACGGCAAGGTCGGACAGGTTATGTGCCGTTCTTTTCTTCAGGGTAAATCTGTCCTCGGGTTAGTGCTCATCCGAAAATTAATATTCAACGTTTCTTCACCCAGGAGGGCAGAACGATTTCACCCTCTGCCAGGCTTTTAGGATAGACAATTTTTCTTTTGCCGCCTTCCGTCCATTGGAAAAATGCCCCCACAGCGGTTTCAGCCGGATCCGTGCCGTAGACCACCTGGTGGCCCTCATCAAAGCGGATGCGGCCCATAACCCCCCGCCTGTCGGTTTTTTCAACTTCGGCTACGATAGCATCCGGATCAAGGGAGCCCGCCCGCTCGATGGCTTCTTTCAGGATGTAAACCGTTTCATACGAGGGTGCGGGACCATGACCGGATTGAATTCCTTTGCCGTAGGTGCTTTTATATTTATTGTAAAAAATTCTGGCCGGGGCGTATTTCTGCGAGGGGATGTTGCCGAGCTCGAAAATGGCATTCATCAAGCCGCCGATTTTACCGTCAAATGTTTGCCAGGCGACTTCACCGGCCATCGGTGAGATGAAGCCGGCAATCAGCCCGGGAACTTTGATGCTTTTCCACTGTTTGACCAGAATCCCGCTTTCGGGCATGTCAAAACAGGTAAACAAGACCCCGGCACCCTTGGCCTTGGCTTTCATCAATGCCGAAGAGAAATCCGAGAAACCCGTGGGAAACTGATCGTGGCCGACAACTTCCATACCTAATTTTGGATAAACCGCTTTCTCCATACCTCCCGCAGTACCCCTGGCCCAGGCAACGTCCTGGTTCATGATGTAGACCTTGTCAAAGCCGAAGTCCTTTTTGAGAGTCGCATTGGTTCCGGCCAAAAGTTTGACCCAGTATGTGACATTCAGGGAAACCCTGAAGACGTATTTGTATTTTTCAGGATTTTCTTTGATTTTGGCCTCGGAGCCGGGGCTCATGGCAATGCTGCCCAACATGGGCATCTTGTATTTGGCAAATATGTCCATCCCCGCCAGCAAAGCCTCAGACCGAAAAGGTCCGACCACAATGGCCGTGGGTTTTTGCTCCAGAATCAGCTTTTCCAATCCCAGCAGGGCTTCCGGTACCGGTACCCCTGCGGCCGCATCGCGCAGGTCGGTGGCGACCACTTTAAAAGGTCTCTTAACACCGCCGACGCTCACGCCGCCTTTGCGGTTTATTTCACCGACTGCCAGCTGCACAGCCTTATGGGACTCCTTGCCCTCTAAAAACCCCAAAGAAGTCGGCACACCGATAACAATGGGTTCTGTCGCCATGACCTGATCCTCAGGGGCGACCCACATGGCGGATACGAGTAACAAAAGGGCGATAACGATTATTTTACTTTTCATGACCTTCCTCCTTTTTGCAAAATTCTCAGGTATCGTCAGATTTGCAGGATTTTTGGATGGTATCTATCATAATCAGACTGTCTTTGGAGTTTTTCGATTGATTGGAAATACTGTAATAGCTATAGGGTAGCTATAAAAGCCGACTAAAGATGTCAAGAAAATAATCTTGCCGATACTGCGGCAAAAGGAGGTGGCTCGAAACGATTGAAAGTTACCTCCACCCGAAAAGTGTCTGGACGGAGGAGTTGAACAAAAAAGCAGGGGCGGGGATGAAAATCGCGGTATGACAATGCTTACGGGGATTTAATTTGATGCATGATTTCGGCATCGAAACTATCAACATGGGCCGCAATCATGCATCAATTTAAATAAATTGATTAAAGATTCTCCCGCTGGGCGGCGGCTTCCTTTCCAGCCTCCGACAACCGCCGGGCAGCTTCTTTCTTTTTGATAATACTGACATCACCGGCATCTTTGAAGTCGACGGCTTTTACCTCGCAAAATCGGACGCACTGGGGATCACCATCGCAAAGATCGCACTTAATGACCTTTCTGTCGATGGGATTGAAGCTCATGGCACCAAAGGGACAAACCGATACACAGGTGCGACATCCGATGCACTTGTCGTAGTCAACTTCTACGCGTCCACGAACCTCGTTTTGGGAGATGGCATTCACCGGGCAAGCAATCATGCAGGGTGCCTCCTGACACTGCTGACATGCCATGGGAATATAAAGGCCTTCCGACTCCCACTTCATTACTTTTATGCGGCTGCGCACGGGGTTGGATATACCGTCATGTTTCACCGCACACACCAGTTCACACAGGCGACATCCGGTGCATTTTTCATAATTTGTCGTCAGAACTTTACCCATCGGTTCCATTTATTTTCTCCTTTCAGCGAGATCACAGCAGTTGGGACGGCTCATTTTGCAGATCGAGACGTTCGAGCGTCTCCGGTTTGGGGGCACCGTTTTTGTCCAACCCTTTGATTTCGTAAAATTCGTCAAGCATGGCGCCAAATTTATTTTTGTCAATCGTCATGCCGATGACATCGGGGGCGCCCCGCAGACAGGGTTCATCAAAATAACGATCACTGAGGGTGTCGCCTTTTTTCATATCATTGCGAGTCAATCCTTCTCTGAGATTAAACATTCTTTCGACCATGTTGCACCTTTCGGCGATGGTCCAGATTTCGGTTGGCGTCAACTCGAGGCCGGTGTTGTAAAAGATGACCTTGGGCCAATCCTCGAAGTTGGGAAGGGTTGCACCGAGAAATGTTGTGTGATATTTGCAGATACCGAGACAGTCCACAGCCATGTAACAGTTTTCCTGCCAATAGACCATCCAGGCCTTGCCTTCGTACGCCGTGTGATCCGAGCTCAGCTTGCCTTTATAGGGAACGGGGCTGCCGAAAATTTTCTGTAGCACTTTTTCCGGCAGGTGATACAGATCGATAGCCGGACGGCTTCTCAAATGATCCGATCCCCGGGAGGCCGTCGCAATACCGAGTGCCAAAGCCGGTGTGGCCCTCTCATCGGAATGCAGGTTGTTCATGCCTTTGACCTGAACCAGGTAGTCAAAAGAATTTTTACCGATCTTTTCAGCGGCCGGGATACCGCCGTCGGCCAGGGTATCCCCCAGCCAGCCTTTGCGATAGGTAATGCGTTGGATCATCTCCAGCAGTGCTTCGTCATTGCCGAATCTCAAATCCAGGCCGTCGGTTTCCTTGCCGGTGAGAATGCCTTTTTCATAAAGCTCCATCGCCCATGAAATCATACTGCCGGTTTCCAGATTGTCTAAACCGAACTGATTGACAAGATGATTTCCGGTCAAGACGGTTTCTGCACTGGTGCAGCCGGGCTCGGCGCCAAAAGCCCCCAGTGATGTGTACTCCGGCCCCTCATCGTATTTTCCGGCGTACGGACCGGAAGGGATTTTATACTGCGCGCGACAATGAATCTGGCAGCCGAAACAGCCGGTCATATGATGCGCGCCCATGGTTTCAGTGGCGATTTCATCAAGCCTTTCCGGCTCTATGTCATCGGCATATTCCAGCTGGTTCAACTGGAAATTTCGAGTTCTGATCCCGCCCCAGCAATTGGTAGCCCCCCAGATGAAGGGTGTGCCGAGAATACCCTGGGTTTGGTTGACTTTGGCGCTGGTGATTTGATCGATGAATCGTTTGTTGAATTCGAAAGCTTCGATGGGATGTGCCAGGTGGATGTCCATCGTTCCCCGGGCAGCCACGGCCTTTAGATTTTTAGACCCCATGACGCAACCCATGCCGGTTCGGCCGCCGGAATTTTTTATGCCGGTCATGACATTGGCAAATCTTACCTGGTTTTCCCCGGCAGGACCGATGACACAGCATTTTACCTCTTCGTCATCGAGCTCCTCTCTGATGGCCCACTGGGTTTCAGTTGTGGTTTTTCCCCAAATGCCGGCAGCATCGCGGATTTCAATTTGGCCGTTGGAAATGAATATGTAGACCGGATTTTTAGCCTTGCCCTTTATGACCAGATGATGGTAACCGGCCCAGGCGAGTTCGGGAGCAAAAAAACCACCCATATTGGCACTGCCAAGCAATCCGGTCAGTGGAGATTTGGCCATGATATGGGTTCTGGCGGATGCCGAAGCACAGGTTGCTGTAAGCAGACCCGCGCTGATGATCAGTGCATTGTCCGGTCCCATTGGATGACAGCCTTTTGGGGTGTGATTGTACAACAGATATGCGTCCAAACCCCTGCCACCGAGAAATTTTTTGCGCACATCCAGCGGAATAGGCTTGGTGTCTATATCACCGGTGGAAAGGTCAATATATGCGATCTTCCTGTTCAAGGCCATGCTACTTACCCCCTTTTGCAGTTGTCTTTTTTCGCTGTGCCGTTTTTTTACGAGATATCGTCTCTTCGGCAATTCTACGGTTGATATCCCACACGGGCCCGCGGATGCGGGGCAGAGTGGGACTGACCCAAACCAATCGGTACTCCATTCCGCAAGTGGGGCATTTCACATGTTTGGCCCCGGATTCGGGCTGCATCCTTCCCATGCAACTGGGATTGTGGCATCTGACTTTGCCGAAGGTCCTTGTTTTTCGCAGGCTTTCGGCAGATGACAGTTTTTTTTCGTCTATTGCCATGATTCGCTCCTTTCGGTGATAAACAGACCCCAGCTAAGTTCATTATGATGAACATACAGCACAAAACGAAGTTAGCATACCATATATTTTTGTCAAGTGAAAAACTCATAAAACCATGGAATATTTATCAGATGAGAAAATATATATTGACAAGCGGCGGGTCAGGGTATAACGTAATTCATAAAAAAGTTCATTATGGTGAACTAATGACCGCCAAATATCGAGCTCCTACGGTAAAAAAAGCCTTTCAAATATTGAAGCTCATTTCCGA
>JASFTQ010000144.1:0-11168 GCA_050053515.1 Desulfobacterales bacterium
CTACCGAGGACAGGCAGATGACTTATCCCAAAAGCTTGAGAGGGATCTTTTCAGTTGGTGACGTGTTTGCGATGATGGAAAAAAAACGCGTGTGCTAATTTTAGGCTGACACCGAGTATTTATCAATAAAGTCTATTAAGAGAATTAGATAATTTAAAATGTCAATTTGCCACGAGCGTCCCCTATTTTCCTCGGAGCAGCAACAGAGGACCGTAAGAAGGCTTCAAACCAACCCTTTGCCCCGGTCCAGGCTGCGGTATTGCACCGCTTCTGAAATGTGATCCAGCCGGATGTTGCTTTCCTGGTTCAGATCGGCAATGGTGCGGGCAATCTTTAAGATACGGTTGTAGGCCCGGGCGGACAGGCCCAGCTTGTCGATGGCGGCCTCGAGCAGGCGGTGGGAGGCGTCGTCGATTTGGCAATGTTTTTTGATGTGGCGGCTGGCCATCTGGGCGTTGCAGTAGATTTTGGTGCGGGCAAATCTTTGCGATTGAATTTCGCGGGCGGCCTCCACCCGTTTCCGGATGTCTGCGGATGCCTCGGCGGCCGATTCGGCGATGAGATCTTTGTAAGGCACGGCCGGCACGTCCACATGGATATCGATCCGATCCAGCAGCGGGCCGGAAATCTTGGACCGGTAGCGCTGGATCTGATGAAGGCTGCAACGGCATTCGTGCTTGGGATCGGATAAATAGCCGCAGGGGCAAGGATTCATGGCGGCAACCATCATGAAACTGGCTGGATAGGTGATGGTTGAAGCGGCCCGGGCAATGGTGACTTGCAAATCCTCCAGCGGCTGGCGCAAGACCTCCAGGACGTGTTTTTTGAACTCCGGCAGTTCATCCAGGAAAAGAACGCCGTTGTGCGCCAAGCTGACTTCTCCCGGTCTGGGGTTGTGTCCGCCCCCGATCAAACCGGCGTCGGAAATGGTATGGTGGGGGGAGCGAAAGGGCCTTTGGGTAATCAGGGCCTGGTTATTGGCCAGCATCCCCACCACGCTGAAAATCTTGGTGGTTTCGATGGCCTCATCGAATGTCATCGGCGGCAAAACGGTCGCCAGGCGCTTGGCCAGCATGGTTTTACCCGATCCAGGGGGGCCGATCATGATCAAGTTGTGCCCGCCGGCGGCCGCTATTTCTAAAGCTCGCTTGGCGTGCTCCTGCCCCATAACTTCCGAAAAATCGAGCTCGTAGGGATCCCTCTTCTGAAAAATCGCAGAAATGTCCGCTTTTAAGGGTGGTATTCGAGAGAATCCGAGAAAAAAATCCACCAACTGAGGCAATGTTTTTACGGGGATAACGGATATCTCCCGGACCACCGAGGCTTCCGGTCCATTTTCAGCAGGGACGATAATACCGGCGTAACCGGCCTTTTTGGCCGCAAGGGCCATGGGAAGGGACCCATTGACCGGTTTGATGCGACCATCCAACGACAGTTCGCCGAGTATCAGATATTTGGTAAGGACATACTGGGGAATGATATCCGTGGCCACCAAAATGCCCAATGCGATGGGCAGATCGAAGCCGGTGCCCTCTTTTTTGATATTGGCCGGGGCTAAATTGACGGTAATTCTGTCATCCGGAAAGGAATAACCGGAATTACTGATGGCGGACTTGACTCTTTCCTTGCTTTCTTTAACGGCAGCTTCGGGCAAGCCCACGGTGGTAAATGTGGGCAGCCCATTGGTGATGTCGACTTCGACTTCCACCAGATAGGCATCAATTCCGATAACAGCGCTGCTGAGCACTTTTGCCAGCAAATTTCCTCCCGGGGGATAATCTTCACGTAGTTATCAGAGGTCGGGGCAAGGTGTTAGCCGCACGAAGAGTAAGGAAATCCAAATACTCTTCGAATCAGACTCTATAACAGAACAATTTGTAATGGACAATCTTTTAATTTCGCTTTATTATTGTAATTTGGTTAAAAATATGAAAAAAGAGTCTAAATTCTGCCCCGCCGACCGTCGCAAAGGTAGCACGCATATGTATTACAAACAAAGAACGCTTGCCCAACCCGCAACTTGTGCCGGCATCGGTCTCCATTCCGGTAAAACGGTCAATCTCACGGTTAAACCGGCGCCCATCAATCACGGCATCAAATTCATCAGAATGGATCTTCAAGACAATCCAAGCATCAGTGCCCACTTTAACAGGGTGGTGGACACCAGCTTGGCGACGGTTATCGGAAGCAATGGTTGTATTGTTTCAACCATCGAGCACCTAATGGCCAGTTTTGCCGGTCTTTCAATTGATAATGCCATCGTTGAGCTCGATGCTTATGAGGTGCCGGTGATGGATGGCAGCGCCGGGCCCTTCACTGAATTGATTAAAACGGCCGGCATCATCGAGCAACCGGCCGCCAGACATTTTTTCGTTATCCGGCAGCCCATCGAGCTTGAAGAAAACGGCAAAAAGGTCGCCGTTTATCCCGCCGATTCTTATAAAATAACATGTTCCATTGAATTTGACACGCCTCTGATTGGAAGACAATCTTTTTCGATGGAGATATCAGACCAGTTTTTTGAAGATGAGATCTGCAGGGCCAGAACGTTCGGCTTTTTACATGAAGTAGAATATATGAAACGCTATGGACTGGCTCACGGCGGCTCGTTGGAAAACGCCGTCGTTATCGACAAAAACAGGATATTAAATGAAGAGGGTCTCCGTTATCCGGACGAGTTTGTGCGCCACAAGGTCCTCGACTGTCTCGGGGATTTTTCTCTCCTGGGTATGCCCCTGTTGGGCCATCTGACAGTACAGAAATCCGGCCATGCATTCAACCACGCCTTTCTTGAAAAATTCTTCTCTGAAAAAAAATCATGGGAAACTCGCGTTGTTTCCGATTCTCGCGTTCCTTCTCCTCATCGACCAAAATTTCTTGCAATTTAAAAGGGTTTTCGATATGTTACATACGGTTGTATCCTTTTGGATGTCCTGATTTTTAATCTTCGCGCAACTAATAATTTGTTTAGATCCTTTCATGGGGGGTTCTTAGCGGTTCCCGTTGCCTCCCGCGAAGGGACGTTTGTATTCTGTTCAATAAGTGTTTGGCAGATCTAGCGGATTTATGAACCGGAAAGCGCTTAGCATATTGCTCATTGTATTATTTTTACCGCATCAACCTGTGTTTGCTCAAGATGCACGCCTGGCAGATATCAATGTATCCAACACCCGCGACGACCTGTTGATGTATCTGACGTTGCAGGGTGCGTTTCGGGAAAAATTAAAAAAGGCGATACTCAGCGGTGTACCGGCTACTTTTTCCTACTATATCTCGTTATATCGCGTCCGCAGCGTGTGGTTTGATAAAAAAGTAACCCACATCAAATTAACTCACAGCATAAAATATGATAGCTTGAAAAAAGAGTTTAATATCAAACGATCATGGAAAAAAAACAACCCGGTAATTACGCAATCTTTTGTTGAGGCCCAAAAACTGATGACGAAGATTGACAGTCTTAAAATCTACCCGTTAAATGGGCTCACAAAAGGCCGACAGTATCAAATCAGAGCAAAAGCCGAGGTAAGTAAGCTAACCCTTCCATTTTATCTGCATTATTTTCTGTTTTCACTATGGGATTTTGAAACCGATTGGTATACGATTGATTTTATCTTCTAATGACAACCAATTGAAATCCGATATTTCTTCAGCGTTGAAATTCCGCGGGAACTAAACTAATAGGTAAATGATAACACACATTGGCGCGTAATCGGATATTGCTTATGACTTCTTCCCAGAACGGTATCGACAGGTCATCAACCGCAACTAACTGCCAGTTCATCGACCAGCAGTCAGATACCGGCGATTTAAACATT
The DNA here is from genome assembly GCA_050053515.1 of Desulfobacterales bacterium. Lineage (GTDB taxonomy): Bacteria > Desulfobacterota > Desulfobacteria > Desulfobacterales. The sequence goes on from JASFTQ010000144.1 coordinate 3,816, forward strand.
TTCTTGGGGTATGGTAATGTTCGCGATTGATTCCAGCAGGCCGAAATCCTCCGTTCCGCATGAGGATATGCGGCGGCGCAAACGCGAAGCGGCTCTCATCGTCATCATTATCGCCGTGGTGATCCTTTTGACATTTGTCGAGAACCGCATCATTAACTTTGGCGCCGACTTTCCGGTCTCCAATACGATCTTGATGTTTATACTCATAAACATCAATTTGTTGCTGCTCATTCTTCTGATATATCTGGTATTCAGAAATCTGGTGAAGCTGCTTTATGATCGAAAACGCAAAGTCATGGGGGCCAAGCTCCGGACAAGGCTGGTGGTGGCCTTTATTGCCTTGACGCTTTTGCCCACTATTGTGCTTTTTTTCTTTTCCATAAATTTTATTACCACAAGCCTTGAATTTTGGTTTAATGTCCCGGTCGAACATGCCCTGAAAAATTCATTGCTGGTCGGCAGGAGCATATATAAGCGGGTTGAGGAGAAAAATCAATTCTTTTCGGAAAGGGTGGCCTATCAGATTGTGAAAAAAAAGCTATTGGATTCCGCGAGACAAAACGAATTGTCCCGCTATATTCAGATCGTCCAGCGCGAATTCAATCTTGATGCCGTTGAAGTTTACAACATGAACGCAAAGCGCATCACATTTGCGGTGTCACCGAAATTGGAAGACAAATCTTTAGGTGTGGTGTCGGCCGATAAGCTCATGGTAGATGTTGCCCCAAAGGAAGTTTGGGCTATCGCGGAGTTTGTGCCGAGCGGCGAACTGATCAGAACGGTCGGCGCCGTTCCATTTGGCGCGCAAGGCTCCGATATCAAGGCCTTTGTGGCCCTGTCCGTTCTTATCCCGCCGGATCTTGCTCAGTATATGAAATCTATTTCTAGAGGCTTTGAGGAGTATCAACAAATCAAGCTGCTGAAGGAACCGATCCAGGTAACCTATTATATAACCCTTTCAATAGTGGCGCTGTTGGTGCTGTTTTGCGCCGTATGGTTTGGTTTCTACCTGGCAAAATCGATAAGTATTCCCATCAAAGAGCTGGCTGAGGGAACCCGCAGAGTGGCTGAAGGAGAATTGAGTTTCAGCATCGACATGGTGGCCGATGATGAAATCGGCAGCTTGGTAGCGTCGTTTAATAAAATGACCCAGGATCTGCGTGTCGGCCGAGAGCAACTGGAGCTCTCCGCCGCTAAGCTCCAGCAGCAGAACGTGGAAATCGAAAATAGACGCCAATATATGGAAATCGTGCTAAAAAATGTCTCTGCCGGTGTAATAACCATTGACGCAGATGGTTTGATTACCACCATCAATAAATCCGCCGAAAGGATGTTGAATCTGAAAGCTGCGGAGGTTCTCAATCGAAGTTATAAGCATCTGCTCAATGGACAACACCTGCATCTCGCCGGAGAAGTACTGGAAAGTCTTACCAGTTCGAAAAATAATACGGTGGATTTCCCGTTGAAATTGGCAATTGAATCCCGTCCGAAAAGTTTTATGGTTCACGCGAGTGCGCTTAAAGACGACAGTGGCAAGCACATGGGCAGTGTCATGGTCATTGATGATTTGACCGAGCTTGAAAAGGCCCAGCGGATGGTCGCCTGGCGCGAAGTTGCCCGCAGAATCGCCCACGAGGTCAAAAACCCCTTGACCCCCATAACCCTATCGGCCCAGCGTCTCAAACGAAAATATTCCCATAAAAAAAGCGACCCGGTATTCGACGAGTGCATCCGATTGATCATCGACCATGTTGAGCTGATTCGCAATTTGGTCAATGAGTTTTCCGCTTTTGCAAAATTTCCCACCGCTGACCCCAAACCCTGCCAACTGCCGCCAATCATCGAGGAGACCGTGGAGCTTTATAAAGAGGGACATCCCAATATAACGTTCCAAACCAACATTGCCGATAATTTCCCCCCCCTCAATCTCGACCGCAAACAGATAAAGCAGGCCATGATCAATATCATCGATAATGCCATTGCGGCCATCAAAACGGAAGGCTCTATATTTATCTCATTGGCCTATGACTCCATTTTAAAAATGGCGCGCATAGAGGTTGCCGACGATGGCGCCGGAATTTCAGACGAAGACAAAACCCGTCTGTTTGAACCGAATTTCTCAACCAAAAAGGCCGGGATGGGATTGGGTTTAACGATTGTCAACACGATTGTGTCGGATCACGATGGCATGGTGAGTGTCCAGGATAATCAGCCCAAGGGGGCCAAGTTTGTCATAGAGTTGCCGTCGTGAGATCAAGCGTTATAGTCTATATGAGTGAATACTCCCGGCAAAATGCTTAAAACAAAAATCTATATGATAAGGAATCCCAACCGATGTTTCCGTCTGTCCTCATTGTTGATGACGAACCTTCGATCCTTCAGTCTTTGGGCGGCCTTCTGAGTGATGAGGGCTTTGAAGTCCTTACGGCCTCCAATGGGTATGAAGCCTTAAAATCAATCGATTCGGAGTCTCCGGACCTCGTTCTGCTGGACATCTGGATGCCGGGAATCGACGGTATCGAAACCTTAAAAGAAATCAAAAAAGACAACCCGTTCATTCAAGTGATTATCATAACCGGTCACGGTACCATCGAAACGGCTGTGAAAGCCACTAAACTGGGAGCCTATGATTTAATCGAAAAGCCTCTTTCGATTGATAAAGTAATTGTCGCCATAAACAATGCCTTAAATTTTCGCCGACTCGAGGAAGAAAACAGATATTTGCGTAAAAAAACGTTGGAGAAAAATTCAATCACCGGCAACAGTGCCCCCATTAAAATTCTGAAACAACAAATTGCCGTGGCGGCCCCGACGGATACCTGGATTCTCATCATCGGAGAAAACGGAACCGGCAAGGAACTGGTGGCCCGAACGATTCATCAGCTGAGCTCGCGCTCAGATCAACCGCTTATCACGGTCAATTGCGCCACCATCCCCGAAGAGCTCATCGAGAGCGAGCTCTTCGGGCATGAGAAGGGGGCATTTTCAGGCGCCACCACCAAAAAGAGAGGCAAATTTGAATTGGCCAACAATGGAACGATTTTTTTAGACGAAATCGGCGATATGAGTCTAAAGACTCAAGCAAAAATTTTACGCGTTCTCGAGGAACAAAAATTTCAAAGAGTCGGCGGCAGCCGAATACTCAGTGTCGATGTGAGGGTGATCACTGCAAGCAACAAGGACCTTAAAACGGAGATCGAAAGAGGAACCTTTAGAGAAGACCTCTACTACCGTTTGAATGTCATACCTATTGAAGTCCCCAGATTGTGGGATCGCCGAGAGGATATTCCCCTCTTGGTGAAAACTTTTCTGGAAGAATCCGCTGATAAGACCCGCAGCTCCCGGAAAAAGATGAGTGCCGGCGCACTCGAGTTGTTGCTCCAATATACCTGGCCGGGAAACGTCAGAGAATTGAAAAATCTGGTGGAACGGTTGGCGATCATGGTGGAAAAAGATATTATCGATGAATCCGATATTCCTTCTCCCTACAATCCGCTGACGGCAACCGGCGAAGCGCCGAGTGCCCCTCCCTGGTTTTTAATCGATGATTTGAAGGCCGCCAAAAAAGCTTTTGAACGGGATTTTATTAAAAAAAAGCTTGCCGAGCATCAAAAAAATATCAAGAAAACGGCAGAGGTCATCGGTGTGGGGCGAAGCTATCTTTACAAGAAAATCAAAAGTATGAAAATTAACTAGAAGCGGTTTTAAAAACTATCTCAAAAATAACAGATCGCTTATAATGAGATGGCATCTTGCGTATCATCGGTGGTAAACTCAAGGGCAAAAAACTGGCAAGGATTCGCGGAACGAAAATACGGCCGACCGCCGACCGACTACGGGAGGCGATATTTAACATTTTGGCGGATCGGGTCAAGGACGCGTTTGTGCTGGATTTATTTGCCGGCAGCGGCGCTTGCGGTATCGAAGCTTTGAGCCGGGGGGCACAATTTGCCGTATTCGTGGATAACAGCAAGGAGTCCATCACCACCATAAAAAATAATGTAAGATCCTGTGGGTATGAGCAATGTAGCGAAACTATCCGATGGGACATTTTAAAGAATCTCAACTGCATCGGAGCATACGATCGAGGTTTTGATCTTGTTTTTTTGGATCCCCCGTATAATACAAATTGCATCACACCCACCCTGATAAAACTGCACCGTAAAAACACGCTGGTGCGGGGGGGCTGCATCGTCATTGAGCATTCCTATCACGAAGGGGTACCCTCAGATATTGGGGACTTCAGGGCCATGGACGGGAGAAGATACGGTCAAGCGCTGGTCACCTTTTTGAGCTGTGGTCCGTAAATATAACATCATCAACAATTAATCCACTGAAGGGAACGATTGACGCATGCAAAAAGTTGCCATCTATCCGGGGTCTTTTGATCCCGTAACGAATGGTCACCTGGATATTCTTGAGCGCGGGCTTAAAATATTTGATAAAATTATCATCGCAATTTTGCAAAATCCCGGCAAAGAGTATCTTTTTACGGTTGAAGAACGGCTTGAAATGCTTTCATTAACGTTGGATAAATTCAAAAATGTTGAAATAGACACATTCGACGGTCTTTTGGTGGATTATGCCGCCAAACGCAAAGCAAACGCCATCTTGCGGGGAATGCGCGCCGTCTCTGATTTCGAGTATGAATTTCAAATGGCATTGATGAATCGTCGGTTGAATCGCGATATACAAACCGTGTTTATGATGACCGGCCTTCGGTGGATATTCACATCCTCTTCGATTATAAAGGAAGCTGCTCAGTTTGGTGGTAATATAGAGGGGATGGTTTCACCCATCGTTTTTCAAAAGATAAAAGAAAAATTCGGGCTTAAAGCATAGCCGCCAAAAAAAATGGATTTATGGCAACTCAATATATTCTGTAAAATTGTTGAAAATAAGAGTTTTTCCAAGGCCGCAAAAATCGTCCAACTGTCGCAGCCCACCATCAGCAGCCATATCAAGGATCTGGAAGATCATTTCGGCTGCCGCCTGATTGATCGCTTCGCCCGCAAATCGGTTCCCACCAAAGCCGGTGAGTTGTTGTATCAATATGCCCGCAGACTCATTGCCCTGCGGGATGAAGCCGAAACGGCCATAAATGAATTCAAGGGTAAGATAAGGGGAAAGCTGGCCATCGGGGGCAGCACCATACCCGGTTGCTATATATTGCCGGGGATTATCGGCGCTTTTACAGAATGTTACCCGGAGGTCTCGATACATTTGTATATCGGGGACACCCGCAAAATCATCAGCGACACCATCACCGGCGACTGCGAACTCGGTGTCGTAGGGGCTGTCTCAATGGACAGCAGCGTTTATCAGGAAAAACTCCTTGAAGATGATATGCGCTTGATTATTCCCTTCGATCACCGGTGGGCGCATAAAAAAAGCGTAAGCTTGGACATGCTGGTCAAAGAACCATTCATCCTTCGCGAAAACGGATCGGGCACCTTAGAATCGATTCAGACGAATTTAAGCCGAAAGGGCCGCCGAGTCCAAGATTTTAAGATTGCCGCCGTGATGGGCAGCACAGCGGCAATTATACAGGGAATCAAAAGCAAGGTCGGCATTTCGATTCTTTCTACGATAGCGATATCAGAGGATCTACAATCCGAGAAGTTAAGGGCCCTGAATATCGAAGGCCTGGAGCTCAAACGAAGTTTTTATTTAACCCGGCACCGGCATCGTAGCCTATCTCCCCTGGGCCGAACCTTTATTGAATTTTTAAAAAAGCAGCTGATTGGCTGAACCGCGAAAGTGCGCGCATTCCCCGTCCCGTCTATCATCGGCGAGACTGCGGGGTAAGCTTCAGCCCCATTTCGCCGGTTGATCCGGCTAAAAAAAGTATTTGAGGATGATAAATCCCGCAACCAGCAACACCGTAAAAGCGATGGCCAGGATATCGAAATACCTGTCGATAAATGATTTTATCCTGGCGCCGAAGATATAAATCAACCCGCCGACCAAAAAAAACCTTGCCGAGCGAGATACGAGTGAAGCAAAGATAAAAACCGAAAAATTGATTTTGAATGCCCCGGCTGAAATGGTGAATAACTTGTAGGGTATCGGTGTAAATCCGGCGATGCCGATGGCCCAGGCATCGTAAGTCATATAGAGTTGGGCGATAGAGTCCACTTTTTCGTTTAACCCGTAAAAGCTGATGATCTTTTCGCCAATGCTGGACATAAACTGCCACCCGATCAGGTAACCGAGGCAGCCACCGATCACGGACCCCACGGAACAAATCGAGGCATAAGTAAAGGATTTTTGGGGTATTGCAACGGCAAGCGCTATTAACAAAACATCGGGCGGTATGGGGAAAAATGATGACTCGCTGAGGGCCAGCAAAAACAGTGCCCAAGTTCCAAAGGGTGTGGCAGCCCAGTGCAGGACCCAATCGTAAAGGCGTCGTAACATCTAGTTTTCACTCCATCCATATTCACCCACCAGTTTGACAAACCGGCAGCCGCCTAAATTGGACCTGTGAATACCATGCTGGTCTTTGTACAGTTTGACCAAATCTTGAGAATGCTGATCACCCACGGGTACCACCATCCGGCCGCCATGAGCGAGTTGGTTTACCAAGGGGCGCGGGATTTCAGGGGCCCCGGCGGTCACGATGATGGCATCGAATGGACTTTCGTCAAGCCAACCGGTTGTCCCGTCCGAATAATGGGTCACGATATTATGATAGTGTAATTTATCAAAAAGTGTGCGGGCTTTGACCAAAAGAGCGTGTATTCTCTCAATGGTGTAGACCCTGAAAGCGATTTGTGCGATGACGGCCGCCTGATATCCCGAACCGGTCCCTATTTCAAGCACCCGGTCTTGCGCCGAAAGCTGCAGCGCCTGGGTCATTTCGGCCACAATATACGGTTGGGAGATGGTTTGCTGTTCTCCAATGGGAAGCGGGAAATCACCGTAGGCCTGATCCCTCAGCGCTTCACTGACGAAAAGATGCCTGGGGACCTTGCGCAGGGCTGCCAAAACCTTGTGATCCGTTATGCCGCGGGCTTCAATTTGGGTGCTGACCATCTCTTCACGCTGACGATCATATTTCATCGACTCAGGGGCCATAACCAATTTTTCTATCAAGTTGGAGGGCTTAGGTCAAGAATATGCCGCGCGCTATTTACAGTTAGTTGAGGGGTCGGGGTATTTTTTTCACGACAAGCTGATCGCTCCTGCGCTTCCAAGGGGCAGAGGGCTATTGCCGCCGAGAAAGGCAAAACACGGCGTCGGTTATTGTTAGAGTGAGCCTTTTAAATAGCCGGCAGTAAAATGCAAGGCAGTTGCCGCTGTCAGGCTTGGCAGGTAACAACCCGGCATCTTGTCGTGAAAAAAATACCC
>JASFTQ010000145.1:0-11086 GCA_050053515.1 Desulfobacterales bacterium
ATTCTGCCGGCCAAAGAGGCCATTCTAAAGAAGGAATGGCGTGTTGAAATAATAAGCCGGATCAGAAAACAGGTCTCCAAACTTGGCTTACCCGCCGGTCGGGTCCGCCAACTCGTTGATCGCATCAGGAACGAAGGGGTGTTCCCGGGGGTGGAGGGTCTCATATCGCTGATTTATCCGGGGCTGGACACGGTATTTGATTACGCCCCCGCCAAGACCGTTTTCATCCAGATCGAACCTGAGGCACTTCACGCGGCGGCGAAGGAATTCGAGAAACAAGCCGAGGATTACTACCTGGCGTCGGTCAACGAAGGACAACTGTGTGCAGAGCCTGAATCACTCTATCTATCGTGGCCGGAAATCCAGAGGATACTCCGACAGCGCAGTACCGTAACCGTGAATTCACTGCCTGTAATGAAAAACACCGGAAATGACAACTATGCGCCTGCCCGGTATCACTTCCGAATTAAAGATAATTTTGAGATCAGCGCAGCACTGGGTCGCCCTCAAGGCAAAACCCATATTCTTTTGCCGCTTGTCGACTGGATCAAGGATAATCAACGTCAGGGGTTAACCGTCCTGCTTGTCTGTCGTTCCAGAAACCAGGCCGGCAGGCTTGAGGTGCTTTTTGAGCCCTATGGTATTCGCCCCCGGCGCATTCAAGGTTGTCCGGATCTTAAAGAAAGTAAAGGTTTTGTTTACCTTAGTATAGGAACAGTCTCCCCGGGTTTCGTCTGGCCGGAAGAGTTGCTGGCGATCATTACCGATGAAGAAGTATTCGGTACCAGGGGCCGTCGGCGACCGCATGGAGCAATAAGGGCCCGAACTGAGTTGCTCGTTTTCGAGGAACTGAAAAAAGAGGATCTGGTTGTCCATGACGAACACGGCATTGGCCGCTATCAAGGCCTGGTGAAATTAAAAATAGAGGGTTCCACCAATGACTTTCTTTTAATCGTATACAAAGATGACGACCGACTCTATCTTCCCGTTGATCGCATGAATGCGGTTGAGAAATACATAGGGGTGGACGGAATCACCCCGGCCTTGGACAAACTTGGCGGACGCTCTTGGTCGCGGGTCAAAGCCAGAGTCAAAAAATCTGCGGAAAGGATCGCCGGGGAGCTTCTCAAGCTGTATGCCGCCCGCAAAGTCGATAAGGGTTTCACCTTTAATACCGCCGATGAATATTTTCGAGACTTTGAAGCGGGTTTTTCATATGAAGAAACCGCCGACCAGAGACAGGCTATCGATGATGTTTTGAGCGACATGGAAAATCCGATCCCTATGGACCGGTTGATCTGTGGAGATGTCGGGTATGGTAAAACAGAAGTCGCCTTGCGGGCTTCCTTTGTGGCGGTCAATAACGGCAAACAAGTTGCCGTGCTCGTACCGACAACCGTTCTGGCCGAACAACACTTTATGACATTTAGCGAACGCTTTCAACGTTATCCGGTCAACATCGCTTGTTTGAGCAGATTCCGCACAACAGCCGAACAACGTGCAATCCTCAAAGATCTTCACAGTGGAAAATCAGACATTATTGTGGGAACCCACAGACTCCTCTCAAAGGATGTTCTCTTCAAGGATCTCGGGCTTTTGGTCCTTGATGAAGAACAACGGTTCGGTGTCAGGCATAAAGAAAAATTAAAAAGGCTCAGGCAGAACATCGATGTTCTGACGTTAACCGCAACACCCATACCCAGGACACTTCATATAAGTTTAATGGGGATACGTGACATTAGCATCATTTCAACACCCCCTGAATATCGTCGGGCGATTATCACGTATATTTCTGAATTAAACGATGTTGTGGTTACGGATGCCATCCGCAAAGAATTGAAAAGAAAGGGACAAATCTTTTTTGTTCACAATAACATCCATACGATCGAAAACTACGCCGACAAATTGCAGAAACTGGTGCCCGAGGCTCGACTGGCGGTTGCCCATGGTCGTCTCAGCGAGGAAGCCTTGGAAAATGTGATGATTCGATTTATCAATAAAGATATCGATATGCTGGTATGTACCACCATTATCGAATCAGGGCTCGATATACCATCGGCCAATACCATACTCGTTAATCGCGCGGATAAATTCGGTCTGGCCCAGATGTACCAGCTGCGGGGTCGGGTGGGACGGTCCGACGAGCAGGCTTACGCCTATCTGTTTATTCCCAGAAAATCTGATTTGGGCAAAGATGCCCAGAAACGCTTAAAAGTATTAATGGAGTACAGTGATTTGGGATCCGGCTTTCAAATTGCAATGAGTGATTTGAAGATCCGCGGTGGTGGCACCTTGTTGGGCGTTTCCCAATCCGGTCACATCGCAGCAGTGGGATACGACATGTTTTTGAAGCTCATGGAGACTACCATCGCCGAGATGAAAGGAAAACCGCTGCGGGAGGTCCTGGATCCGGAAATTAACCTCGACCTGTCCGTTTTTATCCCGGAGTCCTATATCCCTGATATCGATCAGCGTTTGTCGGCGTATCGACGCATCGCGAAGATGAAATCCCTCAGCGAGCTCAAAGCGTTTGAAACCGAATTGATTGATCGTTTTGGCAAATTGCCGGCTGAGGCAACGAACCTTTTTATAAAGGTCATGATCAAAATATTATCCCTGAAGGCGGGGATTAAGCGTCTGGATCTAAAAGGAACCAGACTTTCGCTTTATTTTTCACCGGCGCACCAGAAGCGACCGATGGGACTCGCTGATATGATTGCCGACAACCCTAAGCGATATAATTTTTCGTCGGAACGGGTCTTTAAGGCCAAACTGCACAAGAGTCCTAAAGCCGACCGGCCGCGTCAGATCAAAAACATCTTGAAAGAAATAGCCCGGCATGTTAACAATTAATATTTTAACGTCTGCATGGACACCGGAAGCATCCCTGAAATAACCCACTATTTGACCGAAAGTCGAGGGTGCGCCATACCCAATTTGTTTACGCTCAATTAGGGGAACAGATTGTTTGCGATAACCGGTGCGTCCCGCAATTTATGGTATCAGCCGGATTTTGGGAAATGAAAAAAACAACCCTTTTGCCGAAATGGATAACCCTCTTGCTGGCGGCAGCGGTTCTGGCCGGATGTCCCGGTTCCCAAAGCGACAATCAAGATGAGTTTCTCATCCGGGTCGGAGATCGCGTCGTGACAGTGCTCGATTTCAACAAGGCTTTTGAAATTGCTAAAACGGCTTATTCACACAACATTATGCAAAATTCCCAGGCCCTGAAAGAGGCGCAGATCCGACTGCTGAATCAAATGACCGAGGAACTGATCCTTTTAGAGAGAGCCCAAGAGCTCAACATAAGTATCTCCGATCAAGAGGTTGAGGATATGATTGCTCAAATAAAAAGTGATTACCCTGATGATGTCTTTGATCAAATTTTACTCGAATATGCTGTTTCTTACCAAACATGGAAACAGGGATTGAAAACACGCCTGCTCATGGAAAAATTGGTTGAGCAAGAGCTAAAAGATCAAATCGTAATTACGGCAGAGGATATCGAGAAGTATTATGAACAGAATTACCAAGGCGACGGGCTCCAGCCGGAATTTGCAGCAAAATCCAAAGACATCGACGAGATGATCATTTTGCATTTGCGCAGAAAGAAGACAGAGAAAGCATACAGAACCTGGTTAGAAAAAATTCAAAAAAAGTACAAGATCGAAATCAATAAGAAGCAGTGGGATAATATAATCTCGTCCTGACACCCGGAGATGACATTTTTATTAAGACACAAGCCAGTGGATGCAAAACACTGCAAGCAGCGGGTCCGTTCGGTGAAATGGGTCACACTGGCGGGATGCTTTTTCATCATTGGCCCCGTTTTAATAAGCCAAACCTTCGGGGCCGAGGTCGTGGACCGCATCGTCGCAGTGGTCAATAACGAAATTATTTCACTCTATGAACTCAACCAACTCACAAAACCCTTCATCGAAAGGATCAAACAGGCGAACCTTGCTATTGAAAGAGAACGCAAGGAAATTTTTGAAGTAAGGCGCCAAATTCTAAACAAATTAATTGATGATAAGCTTGCCGATCAAGAGCTAAAACGACATAACATTACGGTAAGCGCAAAAGAAATAGACAGTGCTCTTGAAAGTATAAAGCAGAGGGCCCTGGTAACCGATGAGGAGTTAAGAGCTGAACTGGCTTCCCAGGGTTTGACCATGGAAGAATATCGAAGCCGCACCAAGGAACAGTTGCTCAGAAGTAAACTGATCAATCTCGAGGTGAGATCCAAGATCGTCGTCAACCAGGAGGATGTCAAAGATTATTATGAAAAAAACAAGCAAGTCTACGCGGGCGAGAAAAAATATCATCTCCGCAATATCATCATGCCGCTATCCCCCTTGACCAGTGATGAAGAGAAACGGAGGCGGCTGATCAAAATGGAAAATGTTTTGGAGCAATTACGGCAGGGGCAAGACTTTGTGGCGATGGCCAGAAAATACTCGCAGTCATCAATTGCCGCCGAAGGGGGTGATTTAGGGTTTTTCCGGCTCGATGAGCTCTCCCGCGAGCTGAGATCAGCGATAGCAAAACTCAGGGCCGGGGAGTTCACCGGGGTTATTGAAACCGAAATGGGATTTCAGATTCTGTTTGTGGAGGAGGTGCGGGAAAAACCGGGTAAATCACTGAAAGAGGCAACACCCGAAATAACGCACAAGCTGTACAGCGAAATTGTTAACGAAAAATATCGATCGTGGCTTGAGAATCTTCGCGCGCGATCGCATATCAAGATCATCATGTAAAGTGATCGTCAAAATAATATTCCGATTACCCCCTGCCCGCACCTCTTCATTCTGCTTTATTTCGGAATATAATTTTGACGTCCGCTATAATTGGCGAAATCTTAATTAACCTTACACTTTCCAATAAAATGTCAACAGTTACCGATAAAGCTACGCTATCCTTTGGTCGATATCTGCAGGCCGTTCGACTGGAAAAAGGGATCAGTCTCGAGGTGGTCTCAAAGGAGACCAGGATCAGGAAGGACGTACTGGCGCTGATTGAAGAAGAAAACCACAACAGACTGCCGGATGAAGCCTTTGTTCGAGGGTTTATTCGTGCCTACGCAAAAGCAATCGGTGCAGACGGTGATGAAGCCGTTCGACGATATGATTCACGGCTGCAGGTTATCCGGAAAATTGTTCAATCGGAAACTGATTTAACGCAATCCAGAAAACGGTTTTGGCCCCGCCTGCTGCTTTCCCTAGGGACTTTATTGTGCTTAATCTTCTTATCTGTTTTGGGAGTTTCAATTTTCCTCAAACCATCGACCAACGGCGAACAGGTAAAGACTCAAGTGGTGCGGCAACAGGCTCAAAAAAATAGTATCGAAAGTACCCCTGATTCTGTTTCGCCGCCGCTCATTCGCGAAGAGCAGGCAGCGGCCGAAAGTGTTCGGGAAAAATTGGTACTTAAAATAAAAGCCACTGAAGAAACGTGGATGAAAGTCGTCATTGATTATCAGGAACACAGAGAATTCCGCCTGAACCCGGGCGATCGCATCGAACTTGAAGCAAGCAACGCGTACAACCTCCTGATCGGCAATGCCGGAGGGGTTCAACTGATACTCAATGACAACCCGCTTGAGGTGGAAGGTAAAAGCGGCCAGGTGGTTACGGTTCAAATTCCATGATACCGTAATGTCCACCCGGGAATAGACCTTTTTCCGACGGCCCGCCTTATTTTTAATTTTCGGATGGCACCCATTAAGGGGAACGTTCATAATGATACACCAAGACCCCGGCAAAATACTCCTCGACAGCACCAAGAGACTGCTGAGACGCGACGCCAAACGTCATCTCAAGAAAATCGTCAACAAGACCCATGCCGCTGATTTATCGGTCGTGTTTCGTTCGCTGTCTGTGTCCGAACAGCATCATCTATTCAGCCTAATTGAGGATAAAGAGCAGAAAGGTGTTCTTTTCAGTGAACTCGAAGAAGATATCCTTGTGAATTTGGTCGAAAAATTGCCGCTGGAAGAAATTGTTGAAATCCTCGAGACTATGCCCACGGATGATGTTGCTGATTTGCTGGGACATTTACCCGAGGAAAAAGCCGCTGTCATTCTCAAAAAAATGAAAATAGAGGGATCAAATGAAGTTGCAGACCTGCTTAATTATGAGGATGACACTGCCGGCGGTATTATGATTCCTGATTTTATCGCATTGCGGGAGGACACGACCGCGGCCGAGGCCATTGCGTCCCTGCAGAAAGAGCATCAGGATGTAGAGATGCCGTTTTATCTTTATGTGATCGACGAATACGGTAAACTGGTCGGTGTCAGTTCCCTGAGACAACTCGTGGTGGTGCCGCCCAAAACCCCGCTGAAGGAATTTATGACCACGGATGTTTTTTCCGTGCGAACGGATATGGATCAGGAAGAGGTTGCTAAAATTGTTGCCCGTTACGATATTTTGGCGGTGCCGGTTGTCGATGATACGCATCGTCTGGTGGGGATTGTTACCGTGGATGACGTAATTGACATCTTCAGAAAGGAAGCCACCGAAGATATTTTGCGTATGGCGGGTGCCGGTGAAGAATTTGTTGAAACCAAGTCGATCTTGAAAAGCACCCGAATTCGTCTGCCCTGGCTATTTGCAAGTTGCGCGGGCGGTATCATCGCCTTTTTTGTTATCAACCACTTTGAATTAAGTTTAAACAAATTTGTCTATTTGGCAGCCTTCATTCCGGTGATCATGGGCATGGGCGGGAATATCGGCATGCAATCGTCCACTATTGTTGTCCGGGGCTTGGCGACAGGCCGTTTGAGCATCCATGATATCTGGACGGTTGTGTTTAAGGAACTCGCCATCGGTTGTATTTTAGGCGTGGTTTACGGCTCGCTGATCGGATCAGTGGCCCAATTTCGTTTTACTAAAGGGCTGCTTGCCCTGGCGGTGGGACTTGCTGTTATCTCTTCCATGGCGATTGCCGCTTTGGTGGGTTCATTGATTCCGATGGCATTTGCCCGGATACACATCGATCCGGCCGTTGCTACCGGCCCTTTCGTCACTACGGCGATGGACATTATCAGCGTCTTTTTCTACTTCACGATTGCCACAGCTCTTCTGGGTATATGAACCCATGCCAAACTTTTCAACGCCCGCCATTTTGTTGCGACGTATTAATTTTGGCGACTATGACCTTATCATCACCTTCTTTACACTGCAAATAGGCAAACTCACCGTAATCGCAAAGTCTGCTAAAAAAAGTACCAAACGATTCTTTGGTATACTTGAGCTATTTTCTGTTCTGGAAATTGTCGTTGCAGGGGGTGGTCAAAAAGGGCTGCCGGTGCTGCAGGAAGCGGCCTTAAAACAACCGTTTGCCAACATAAGGGCCGATATAACAAAGACCGGATACGCCAGTTATTGGGCCGAGTTGATCGATGTTTGGCTAGAGGATGGTGTCAAACAAGTCGATTTGTTTCGACTGTTTCAACATGTTCTTGAACAACTTGATCACGGAAACGTTACGGATGCCGCGGCAAGTATTTTGTTTCAAATGCGCTTTACCCAGCTATCCGGCCACAGTCCCAATCTGAGGCAGTGCTCTGTTTGCCGCACACCGCTGGAAAATATCGAAACCGACAAGGTTCTGTTTAATCCCAAGCGCGGAGGGCTTGTGTGCCAAAACTGCGACCGTCGCTCTGAGGGTCATCTGTCCCTTTCAAAAGGCACGGTTAAACAGCTTTTATGGGTCGAAAAGGGGGACCTCACGCAGGCAGGCAGAATCAGATTTACGCCCCAGGCTTTGAACGAAGGCTTGCAATTGTTGGAGGCCTTTGTTCCCTATCATTTGGGCAAGGAGCCGCGAAGCCTAAAATTCTTGCGAGATATAAGGCAGGATTAGTTCAAAGTTCTGCGATCAACGTTCAGGGTTAAAAACCATGCCGAACACATTGCGAGACATCATTGAACAAAGGCCGGTAACCGTATCGGCACCCTGCAGAGTTGATATGGGCGGCACCCTGGATATCGACATCTTCCGTCTACCGTTGCGGCAATTTTCACCCTGCACCTTTAATATCGCCCTTAATCTCAGAACCCGTGTGCGAATGCTTCCTTACCGCGTCGGGATGGTCAAAGTATCTTCCAAAGGGTTTGAGGATGCGGAATATCCATGCGACAAAGCCCCTTATGATCATCCCCTGGGATTGATATTTGCCATCGCCGCTTATTTCAGGGCCGCCGGCGTTCATATTCTCATTGAATCATCTTCTCCCCCCCGCAGCGCTTTGGGGGGGTCTTCCGCGGCTGCAGTTGCTCTGGTGGCCGCCTTTTGTGCCGTGTTGAACCGAGTAACTTTCACCCGTCATCATCGCGGTAAAATTGCCTTAATTGCCCATGCGCTGGAGCAGATGGTTGCAGGTGTGCCCTGTGGCCGCCAGGATCAGCTTGCGGCAGCCTACGGCGGCGTTAATGCCTGGCACTGGCAATCTGACATCGGTGGTCGTGTCTACCGAAAAAAAATCCTCATCGCCCCTCAATTTCATACATCGCTTGCTCAACACATGTTATTAGCCTATTGTGGTATTCCCCATCGGTCAAAAAATATAAACGGTTTGTGGGTCCGGCAGTTTTTGGCAGCGCAACATCGTGAACACTGGGTCCAAATTGTCGCGGAAACCAAAAAGTTTGTTGACGCTATGCGCCGGAGAAATTATAAGGAGGCTGCCGCATCCATGAACACAGAGGTCGCTATTCGCCGACGGATGACCCCCGCCGTGCTGGACAAGATGGGTGAAGCGTTGGTCGAATCGGCTGTTCAACACGGTTGCGGTGCAAGGTTTACCGGCGCCGGGGGTGGCGGGTGCATTTGGGCCTTAGGAGAAATTAACCATATTGCCAGTCTGAAGGCTGTCTGGCGAAAAATACTTTCTCAAAGAAAAGGGGCTCATTTGCTTGACACACAGATAGATTCGGAAGGAATCAAAGCCTCGCGCCTTTAGTTTCGGAGTGCTGGAGCAGTGGAGTACTGGAGTAATGTCAAAAGCAATGGTTGCGAGTTACGCGTCGCGCGCTGCGGGATTAATCTTTCAACCCGCAACTCGAAACCCGCAACACGCAATAAACATCTATCCTCTAATTTGATAGATCGTGATTTCAACACGCCAGTACTCCAAATCTCCATTACTCCCGCTTCTTATGGGATAAAACCAATTTTTCATTTAGATTGTGGGTTACCTTCAAAATCGTTTTTGACACTAATGAGCCCCGAGGTATAAGAGTATGCATTTTCAAGACGTCATCATGTCGCTGAATAAATTTTGGGCCCGCAAGGGATGTATCCTCGCGCAACCCTATGATATGGAGGTGGGCGCCGGAACCTTTCATCCCACCACAATTTTGAAGGCACTCGGCCCTGAGCCGTGGAAGGTTGCATATGTACAGCCATCCCGACGCCCAACAGATGGTCGCTACGGTGAAAACCCCAACCGGTTGCAGCATTATTATCAATACCAGGTCCTACTGAAGCCGTCGCCTTTTGATGTCCAGAAGCAATATTTGCAAAGCCTGAAGAGTCTGGGGGTCGATCCGCTCGATCACGATATCCGTTTTGTGGAAGACGACTGGGAATCACCGACCGTTGGCGCCTCCGGATTGGGCTGGGAGGTCTGGCTGGACGGTATGGAAATTACCCAATTCACCTATTTTCAATTGGCCGGCAGCATTGAACTGAAGCCGATATCGGTCGAGCTTACCTACGGCCTGGAACGCATCGCGATGTACCTTCAAGGGGTTGACAACGTTTATGACCTTCAGTGGAATGATGCAATCACTTACGGCGACGTTCATCATCAACAGGAGGTCGAGCAATCCACCTACAATTTTGAAAAGGCCGATGTGTCGGCATTGTTTGCTCTGTTTAACGAATACGAAGCCGAATCTTTGCGACAAATCGAGGCTGGACTCGTATTACCGGCCTATGAGTGTTGTTTGAAGTGTTCCCATACGTTTAATCTTCTCGATGCCCGGGGTGCCATCAGTGTAACTGAACGGACCGGTTATATTGCGCGGATCAGAAATCTGGCGCGCGGCAGTGCCGAGGCCTACGTAAAACAAAGAGAGGCCATGGGATTTCCGCTGTTGAAGGAAAAAAATTGAAATAATATAGTGGTTCCAGGCATCATATTCAGAGGCCTCGGAATGTATTGACGATTTTGCTGCTAATAATTAATTGAGGGGTCGGGGTGTTTTTTTCACGACAAGATGCCGGGTTGTTGCCTGCCAAGCCTGACAGCGGCAACTGCCTTGCATTTTACTGCCGGCCGTTTAAAATTTTCGCGCCAACAAGAACCGACGCCGTGTTTCGCCTTTCTCGGCGGCAATCACCCTCTGCCCATTGGAAGCACCGGGGCTTTCATCTTGTCGTGAAAAAAACACCCCGACCTTTCAATTAATTCCGCTACCATAAAGGGCTGGGAGAAAAACTCCCCGCCCTCTGAAGTCATTAGGGGCAAACATGGACAGTCTATTGCTGGAAATCGGAACCGAAGAGATACCGGCGGGGTATATCCATCCTGCCCTGGAAGCCTTATCCAAAACGCTGCTGCAAAAATTGACCGAGGCCCGCATCGACCACGGGGGGGCTGAGATTTTTGGAACCCCCCGTAGACTTGCGGTCAAAATTGAAAAAGTGGCCGCCAGGCAGCAATCCATCGAAACCGAAATTATTGGACCGCCCGCAAGGATCGGTTTTGATGAAAACGGCGAGCCGACCACTGCCGCCCATAAATTTGCCCAAAAAGTAGGAGTGGCCGTGAATAAACTTGCCGTTAAAGAAACCGATAAAGGATCCTATCTGCATGTTGCAAAATTGGAACGTGGACAGGCGACCCGAATCGTGCTGAAAAGGATTCTTCCCAAAGTCATATTGGCAATACCGTTTCCCAAGAAAATGAGATGGGCAAACTTGGACATTGAGTTTGCCCGACCGATACACACCCTGTTGGCCCTGCTGGGAAAATCGGTTATCCGGTTTCAGCTGGGCCGTATAAGCAGCGGTCGAGTTACCCATGGGCACTATTTTATGGCGTCCGGTAAAATAAAAATATCGCATGCCGATGATT
>JASFTQ010000146.1:0-10991 GCA_050053515.1 Desulfobacterales bacterium
CACCTTCACCTTCTATGGATCTGCGGGGGCAAATGGAACAGGTGATGAAGGATATTCAAACATTCAAAACCCGGCAGCCTGATGGGCAACCGGTCTTCATCAACCTTCTTCCCGCCGGTGTCCGCAGTAACCTGCGAGAGTGTCTACATATTTCCGAGTTATTTGAGAAATATACGGTCGAAGATTTCCCCGACATCCCGTTTGTGCTGGCAGCAATACGCTCAGAAGTGCCGGTGGTTAACTTTACGCCCAACGAGCTGGAAATCCCCGCAATAGTCAATGAGGCGGTCAAATACGGTACCCCGCTGTCCGGACGTGACGGCAAAACCGGTCAGACATTTTTTAAGGTCGTTTTGGCATCGGCACTAAAGGCACGCAGTTTT
The DNA here is from genome assembly GCA_050053515.1 of Desulfobacterales bacterium. Classification (GTDB taxonomy): domain Bacteria; phylum Desulfobacterota; class Desulfobacteria; order Desulfobacterales. The sequence goes on from JASFTQ010000146.1 coordinate 384, forward strand.
TTTGTTGACGGCTGGTACAGTCTCAATATTCTCGGCAACGCCGACGGTATGAATTTAATGAACCCTGAGAAAGCCGCAGGCAAGCTTGCCAATAAAACTGGGCTGTTGGACGAAATCCTGGGGTACCCGGTGGGCCAAAAATACGGTGTTTCTTCGCATAAAGTTCATATTGATTATTATCCGCCGCGAGGAGATGCAAAGGAGGCCTGGGATGTAGTCGATTTTACCGGCATGTTCGGGCTTCCCATGAGCATCAGAATGAACCTTCAGGGCCGGGATTCGATTCTGGCCGCACCGCTCATCCTGGACCTTGGACGCTGGATGGCCGCACTGAAAGCGGCCGGTAAAAGCGGCGCGGTCGCCGAGCTGGGATTTTATTTTAAAAAACCGGTAGGAGACAATCCCCCATTGACTTTTGAGGATCAGATGCAAACCTTGAAATCATTGGAACAGTCTTGCAATGAAAAAATTTCCTCAGTAAAGTAAGTTTTGAACGCTAGATTGTCTAAAATAGGATTCAATTGTGGTTTTTGGATATAGTACCAACGCTTTTGTCAAGTTTTCAATTCTTGAAGCCATTGCAAAAATCGCGCAATTGGGATTTCGTGGGATCGAGATCATGGGTGACAGGCCCCATCTCTATCCCCCGGATTTTGATGATCGCAAATTGGCCGACCTTAGAACAGCCGTCGAGCAAAACCGCCTCAAGGTCACCAACCTCAATAGCTTTACGCTATTTGCGGTGGGCGACACTTATCTGCCGTCTTGGATCGAACCTGAAGAAGAACGGCGGAACATACGTATTCGCCATACCCTCGACAGCCTCAAGGTTGCAGATTTCCTGGGTTGCAAAAATATTTCGGTTCCGCCGGGCGGCCCCCTGGATGGAATCACAAGGCAGGAGGCATTTACATTGTTTTATAAAGGTCTCAACCAGGTTGCTCCTTTGGCGGAGGAACTCGGAGTAAAAATCCTGGTGGAGCCCGAACCGGATCTTTTAATGGAAAATAGCCGAGAATTTAAAAAATTCATCAAGGATGTGCAATCAACCGCCATCGGCCTCAACTTCGATATCGGGCATTTCTTCTGCGCCGGAGAAAATCCGGCGGCCGCCTTCGAAGAACTTTTTGAATGGATCGGTCATGTACACATCGAAGATATTGCATCCAATCGAGTCCACCATCACCTCATTGCAGGGCAGGGGGCGGTTGGATTCAAGGAAATCTTTGAAACTATGGTACGGCTGGATTACCGGGGGGATATAAGCCTGGAATTATACCCTTATGTGGATATACCCGAAGAGGCCGGCCGGGAGAGCCTGGAACACTTGAAACCAATTTTTTATGAATCCGGTCTGAAGATTGAAATCTAGGGAGAATAAAATGTTGGATAAAAATCTGCTTACCAAATTTAATTTTTTTTCAGACGTTTCCGACGACAGGCTATCCGCGATTGCACAACTCGCTAATCTCCTTGATTTTAAAGCCGGAGAGACTATTTTTAGGATCGGAGATTCATCTGATAATCTTTATGGAGTTGTGACTGGAGAGGTTGAATTAATTCTCGTATACAAAGATAAACTGCTGGAAGCTGATATCACTTTCGAAGAACAGAATCAATCTCGTATTGAGGTCGTGGAAAAGCCGATCCGAGTTGCCCTGGTGGATCCCGGAAAGATCTTCGGGTGGTCGTCTTTGGTGCGCGGCCGGAAACGCACGGTAACAGCCATATGCCGTGAGACCAGCCAAGTCATATCTCTGCCGAGTACCGCGCTTGAATCTTTATTCGAGAAAGATTCAGGACTCGGCTATCTTCTCATGTCGCGTCTGTGTGACATCATATCGGACCGTCTTCAGAACCGGACGGAACAACTCCTCGAAGCCTGGGTTGAAGCCTTTGATGTGGATTCATTCTAAGCGCTCAGCGCCTCCGATTCGGCATTGCGGTGCCCCTTTTCCCAGGCGCAGTCTGGGAAAAAGCGAGTTTTTGAAACCACTTTTAGACATATAAATTAATTCCGGATAAATGAAAGCACTTTTTTTTAAGATACACGGTGATTTAGATGTCATCACGTACGGTGACGTTCCTGATCCGAGGCCGGGCCACGGCGAGGTCGTTGTCCGCGTTCGCGCCTGCGCCCTGAATCATCTGGATATATGGGTTCGGCGCGGCTGGCCCGGTCTGAAACTGGAAATGCCCCATTGGTGCGGCGCAGACGTGGCCGGCGAGGTGGCCGAAATCGGCAATGACGTTTCCGGATGGAAAGTCGGCCAACGGGTTGCAGTGGATCCGGGTGTGAGTTTAGTAGAAGATGAGTTTACCCGCCGGGGGGAAGATTCACTCAGCCCGGGTTATCATGTGCTGGGAGAACACCGCCGGGGGGGAGCTGCCGAATATCTTGCGATAGCGGCTACCAACTTGATAAAAATGCCCGATGGTCTTGAATTTCCAGTGGCTGCCGCACCCTTGCTGGTTACGCTGACGGCCTGGCGAATGCTGATTCATCGCGCGAACTTAAGACCAGGCGAATCGGTTTTGGTCGTGGGCGCAGGCGGTGGTGTCAACAGCATGGCGATCCAGATCGCCAAGCTGGCCGGTGCGACGGTTTATGTGGTGGCCGGGAATAAACAAAAAGCCGAAAAGGCGAGGCGGCTGGGTGCAGATACGGTTTTGGACCGTTCCAAGCTGAATTGGGGCCGTGAAATCAATAAAATAACGAATAAACGCGGCCTAGATGTTGTGGTGGACAATGTCGGCAAGGCTACCATCAATACCAGTATGACAGCGGCCGCGCGCGGTGGTCGAATCATCATTGTCGGCAATACCAGCGGGCCGCAGGCAGCAATCGATATTCGTTACATCTTCGGCAAGCAAATCAGCTTGATCGGCAGTACCATGGGTGGCCATCAGGACTTTTATACGGTGACCGATTTATTATGGAGCGGCAAATTGAAACCGGTTATCGACCGAGTGATGCCACTCAGCGAAGGTAAAAAAGCCTATGACATCATGGAAAAAGGAGAGCAGTTCGGCAAAATCGTTCTGGAACCCTAATTAACGCTTTAGGTACTATTGTTTGCCAAGATTTCTAAAAAAATATGCACCGCTTTGCCGCAGTCCGTTGTCCGTTGCGGGTCGTCAGTGGTGACCATCAATGCCGTTACGCTTGAACCCGATAATATGGACCGACAAACTCAGTAGATGACAAAAAAACAACGGACAACTCACAACTGACCACGGACTTTAACTATACCTTTTCATAAGCTCTCTGAATATCACCAACTTCTGTACATCCTGAGTTCCCTCGCCCAATGAAGACGCCCAGGCATCCATGGGGTATTTATGGATGGGGTGATCAAAAATTACCGAGACGGCGCCGAACATATCTGCGGCCCAGGGAGTTACCTCCCGGGCGATCTGAACCGCCAAATACTTGGCCAAAGAAGACTCCTGCCGAAAATCCAAACCTTTATCCATTGCATCACAAGCCTTCCACAGCATAAGCCTTGCGGCTTCCATGCGGGCAAAATAATCAGCAAACTCAAAGGTCTTGGCTTGAAAATCTATGATTCTCCGACCAAATATGTCCCTTTGTTTGGCCCGATCGAGGGCTAGTTCAAAAGCACCAAGGGCCGTTCCCAGGGTAAGGGCACTTATCGGAACCCTGCTGTAAGTAAAAGTTTCCAATACCTGTTGCAGACCCTTGCGTTGTTCTCCCATAAGGTGATCGGCCGGTACAAAAACGTCTTTGAGCTGTATCCGGGTAAGGTCTGAGGGTATCCACACCTGTTTATTGAGTTTGGTTCTGTGTACTCCTTGGGCGTTGAGGTCCACAAGGAACATGGACATACGATTATTCCGCGACGCCTGCGGGTCCGAAACAGCGGTGATCACTGCCAGATCAGCGATATAGCCGTTGGTGACAAAGGCTTTGGTTCCGTTCAGTCGCCAACCCTCGGCAACTTTCTCGGCTCGGGTGGAAATACCGGCCACGTCGCTGCCGGCCCGGTTCTCGCTATTTCCCAGGCACATCAGAATTTCACCGTTGACGGCTGTGGCACCATATTTTTTTTTGAGTTTTTCGGATCCGAACAGAAAAAGTCCGGTGAGTCCCAAATTGATGTGCGCCAAGACAGCAACCGCAACCCCCGGCGATAACTTTGCCAGTTCTTCCTGTATTAATGATTCTCTCAAGGCTGAATTTTTTATGACTCGGTTGCCTTCCATCCTGAAACCATACCAGCCGTGTTGTCCCATTTCACGGTAAAATCCAGCCGGCACCCCTCCGTTTTTATACCACCTTGCAAGGTTCGGTTTGAGGTGTTGCTTCAAAAAAGATCTGAAACCAGCCCGTTCATCAGACAATTCCAGCGGTACTGAAAAGTCCATTGTAATATGATCTCCATCCGGTCGACTAATGGTGCAACAGGTGTTGTTTTGAGCTTCTTCCCGGGTGCGCAACGGTTTTAAAAGGCGTCCGCTAGATGGCATCTTCCGGCACTGAAATTACAATATATTCATTTCGTTTAGAAAAACAAGAGCCGGGCTGAGCAATGCAGGATGCCGTAAATATTGAAATATGTGCCCTTGGTGGGAGCACTGTCACGTCCCTTGACCTGGGTGAAAGCTGACACATATTATCCACTATAGCAAAATCGAGCGCAGGAAACGTTTGGCCTGCACATCAACACTTTGCTTCTGAAACGGATCTTAAAGGAACATTGACATGCCGAGAACAAAGATAGATTTACCCGATGAAATATATTTCCTTTCTATTTTAAATGAGTACGGGAATCTGGATGAAGCGTTGGAGCCTGAATTAGAAGAAGACATTCTTCTTAAACTACATCATTTTATGCTCCTGGGGCGACGGTTTGATGAACGACTGCTGAGCCTCCAGCGGCAAGGGCGTATTGGCACTTTTCCGCCGATAGCAGGTCAGGAGGCAGCACATCTGGGGGCGGCGGCGGTGCTGCGCCCATCGGACTGGATGGTTCCGGCTTTTCGGGAGACTGCCGCCGAATTATGGCGAGGCAAAAGTTTGGAAAGCGTCATACTTTATAACAACGGTTATAATGAAGGCGGTCGGATATCGGATGACCGTAACGATCTTCCGATTTCGGTTCCGGTTGGCACACAAATACTTCATGCCGTCGGATTGGGCTATGCAATCAAATACCGCCACAAAGACGATGTGGCCATGACTTTTTTCGGAGACGGCGCCACATCGGAAGGCGACTTTCATGAGGGGCTCAATCTTGCAGGTGTCTTTCAGATACCGGTCATCTTTGTCTGTCAGAATAATCAGTGGGCTATTTCGGTACCGCGTTCAAAGCAAACACGGTCCAAGACACTGGCCCAAAAAGCCCTAGCTTATGACATACCGGGAATACAGGTCGATGGGAACGATATTCTGGCTGTCTATGCGGCTGCAAAAGAAGCCGTGGAAAGGGCCCGCAGTGGAGACGGCCCCACGCTTATTGAATGCATCACTTATCGCATGACGGTGCACACGACCGCAGATGATCCCAAGCGCTACCGTTCAGACGAAGAAGTCGAAAAGTGGCAAAACCGAGATCCATTGATTCGCTTTCAAAAATACCTTCAAGACAAAGGCCTGTTAACAGCACAAGGCTTAGAAGCCGCGGAAGAAAAAGTTAAAGAAAATATTCAGACTGCGGTCGACCGGGCAGAGGAAGAAATGAAGTCGCTGGGAAACCCACTCGATATGTTCGATCATGCTTACGCCGAAATGCCCCCGCGGCTGACCGAACAGAGAAAAGCGCTCGCTCGCGAATTGCAAGATATCCAAAAGGAGGGACGTCATGGCTAAAATGACAATGGTCCAAGCCCTCAATCTCGCAATGCGCCAGGAAATGGAAAAGGACGACAGGGTTATTGTATTGGGTGAAGATGTCGGTGTCGACGGAGGGGTTTTCCGGGTTACCGACGGTCTCATAGATGAATTCGGTGACCAGCGGGTAATCGACACACCGCTGGCGGAATCGGGTATTGTCGGTATGTCAATCGGCATGGCGGTTTATGGGCTTCGACCGGTCTGCGAAATTCAGTTTTCGGGTTTCAGCTATCAGAGCTTCCATCAGATCGAAAACCATGCATCACGACTGCGATGGCGGTCACAGGGAAGGTTTCATGTGCCCTTGGTTCTTCGTACGCCTTACAGTGGCGGAGTCCGTGCGTTAGAACACCACTCGGAAAGCCGAGAAGCATATTACGCCCATACACCGGGAATTAAAATGGTGATACCCTCGGGACCTCGTAATGCCAGATCACTGTTGGTCAGTGCAATACGCGATCCGGATCCGGTTGTTTTTTATGAATCAAAGGCCCTCTACCGCGCGTTTCGCGAGGAGGTGCCCGAGGAACAAGAGTTTTTTCCACTTGGCAAGTCTCAAATTGTCAGAGACGGCGGTGATCTGACCATGATTTCCTATGGGGCCATGCTGCGCCCGACCCTTGAAGCAGCTGCTATATTACAGAAGAGGGGTGTTGAAGCAGAAGTCATCGATTTGTTGACCATTTCACCGCTAGACGATTCTTTATTCGTTCAATCTGTTCACAAAACCGGCAGAGCCGTGGTAATTCACGAAGCCCCCGGCAGCTTTGGGCCGGGGGCAGAGGTTATCTCCCGTATTATGGAAAAGGCTTTTTTCTACCTCGAGGCGCCTATCGAACGGGTTACCGGATACGACATCATTATTCCGCTTTTCAGTCGCGAGAATAGCTATATCCCCAATGCCCGACGAATTCTCCGGGCAGTGGATAAGGTGTTGAGTATTTAGACAATGGAAACTGAATTTGAGGGAGAGAAGTCATCCGAAATGACTGGATTCCGGCTTTCGCCGGAATGACCGGTTCTCTTCCCTGCGAATCCCGGCTTTTAAGGCGGGGTTAAGGGAAGCTATCTAAAACAGATAGTTTCCTTTCCGGGCTGCGAAGCACTGCCGAACGGCCGAACCCCCGCCCTTTAGAGTGTGGGGCTTCACTCCTTGTCTGTGTGGACGCTTATGCCCCTCAAGGGTGAGGGTAGAGCTTGCACCGTGCCGAATTCGAGGAAGGCTGCAAAGTTTCCGAGTGCAATAAAAATGAAGAAGTGTGTTACCAGACACCATGTCAAAAATCTGGATTCGGTTCGAGGGCAGGCCCGCTACAATAAAATCGGGTAAAGCGCGGAACAGCGAAAAAGGGAGTCCGCCATTGGACTCTGGCGGATGAGCGCTACATTTTGAGCTGGTTCGCATCACAGCCATCGGGCCTTAGATGGGTTTTTGAGATCACTTCTGGTCAGTGGGGAGGATGAAATGGCTCGTTCCTTTAAATTACCTGATCTGGGGGAAGGAATTCACGAAGGCGAGGTAATCGCCGTGCTCGTTGCGGTTGGGGACCAAGTGCAGGAAGGGGATCCCATCTTAGAGATAGAGACGGATAAAGCTTCGGTAGAAATTCCCTCACCCTTTACAGGTAAGGTGAAAAAAATTCTGGTAAAAGCGGGTGACCTGGTCAACGTCGGTGATGTTCTCATGACTTTCGGCAATGGCGCAGGAGCAGAAATAGAACCAGAAGAAAAACCTGAAGAACCGGATGCCGGGATTGTATCACCACCTGCCGGGAAGGATAATGAGGGACCCCTACCGGCTTCGCCGGCGACACGGCGCCTGGCCCGCGAACTCGGCGTCGATCTTCATCACGTAACACCGACAGGCCCGGCAGGGTTGGTGACCGCCGATGATGTTCGCATGTTTACTGAAAGCGCTACAAAAATCGAAGATGCCACTGACGCTGAACCGCCGCCCGCCTCGGAAGCGGCACCTGTCTCGATAGCGTCCCCGACGCTGCCGGATTTTTCCAAATGGGGACCTATAGAAAGAATCGCCTTGCGTTCGGTACGCAGGGCAACGGCCAAGCGTATGGCCACAGCTTGGGCCCAGATTCCGCATGTCAGCAGCCAGGATGAGGTGGATGTTACCCGCCTGGAAATACTGCGACGGCGGCATAAAGCAGATATCGAGGCCAAAGGAGGTAAGCTCACGCTCACCGTTTTCGCGGTTAAGGCGGCAGCGGCAGCTCTCAGAAAATACCCGAATTTCAACGTGTCTCTGGATACCGCCAGGGGAGAGATCGTCCGCAAATCCTATTACCACGTCGGTGTTGCAGCTGATACGGAAGACGGTCTTATCGTACCGGTCATTCGTAACGTTGATCGAAAAAGTATCGCCGACATCGCAATCGAGCTCAATGAACTTGTCCGGCGGACCCGGGAGCGTAAGGTAAGTCTCGAAGAATTACAGGGGAGCACGTTCACGATTACCAATATCGGTGCAGCCGGTGGCCGCGGACATTTTGCACCCATTATCAACTACCCGGAAGTGGCGATTCTCGGCATGAGCGCCGCACGCATGAAGCCTGTTGTCATAAAAAATAATCCGACCGGTTACAAAATGGTCCCGCGAGTCATGATGCCGATAGTCCTGGCCATCGATCACCGGGTGTTGGACGGCACGGATTCGACCCGTTTTTTGACGTTCTTCAGAAAAGCACTGGAAGACCCCGTAAATCTGCTCATGGCAATCTAAGGGAAACCTTAATAGTGCAAAAGTCGAGGATGCCCCAGATCCAAGGCATCCAAGGGTGAAGCTGTAGTAAACTACTGCGAACCCTCGGCAACGCAGGAGGTGGGGTATGATCGGCTTTCCCGGAGGGTAAACAAAATGAAGATATAAATAAGACAATTATCCTTCTAGAATCATTGGTTTACAGTTAAATGCTTAAACATTTTGAATACCTATTGATTCCAAATAACTATAATTCACTCTTCATTTTGTTTATGAACAATTGAGGGTAGAGGTTGTATAGATGGTAATGGGAGAATTAACGCAGGAAACCGAAGTTTTGGTTATCGGCGGCGGACCGGGTGGCTACGCGGCTGCATTCCGGGCGGCAGACATGGGTCTGGATGTCACCCTGGTGGACATTGCCGAACGACCCGGCGGTGTTTGCTTGTTTCGGGGGTGTATCCCCTCCAAGACGTTTCTGCATCTGGCAGGGCTTATTTACGATGCCGCCCACGCCGAGGCATTGGGCCTTCGTTTCGCCCCCCCTGAAATTGATCTGGCGGCCATACGAACCTGGAAAGGCAATGTTGTCGACAAGCTGGCCAATGGCCTGGTGAACCTCAGTGACCATCGGGGTATCCAACGGATAAAGGGTCGCGCTGTCTTTGAAGCGTCGGACAGGGTCCGGTTACACGGATCAGAGCTGGGCCGCATTAAATTTCGCCATGCCATATTGGCTGTAGGTTCCCATCCCATCCCTTTTCCGGGTGTCGCCTATAAAAAGGGCGGTCGCATAATGGACTCAACAGGTGCCCTGCAATTGGCGGAAGTCCCCGACTCCCTGTTAATCGTCGGTGGTGGGTATGTCGGCCTGGAATTAGGAACCGTTTATGCGGCCTTGGGCAGTCGGGTGGGTGTGGTGGAATTGGGTGACGGGATTTTGCCCGGTGTCGATGGCGATCTTGTCAAACCCCTAAGCCGACGCTTAGAAAAAACGCTCACATCCATCGCCTTGAATACTCGTGTGTCCGCCCTAAAAGAACACGATACCGGTGTTGAAGTTACTTTAGCAGGGCAGATCGATAATCCGGTGCAGACCTTTGATCGCGTGCTGATTGCCATCGGAAGACAGCCCAACACAAAGGACATCGGTTTGGAAAACACCGCCGTAACAACCGATGATAACGGTTTTGTGATAGTGGATGAACAGCGGCGCACCACCGATGAACGAATTTTTGCCGTCGGAGATGTCGTCGGCGGTATGATGCTGGCTCACAAAGCAATCCATGAAGGCAAGGTCGCCGCAGAGGTTATCGCCGGAAAACCGGCGGCCTTTGACGTGCGTGCCATCCCGGCGGTGATCTATACCGACCCTCAGATCGCATATTGTGGACTTACAGAAGAACAGGCGCAAAAAGACGGCATCTCCATCGAAGTAAACCGTTTTCCATGGAAAGCCAGCGGGCGGGCCCTAACCATGGATGCGGCGGAAGGGCTGACCAAGATGATCATCGAACCGGACACCGAGCGGATTCTAGGCGTGGGGGTCGTTGGGAGGGACGCAGAGGGAATCATTTCCGAGGGGGTTCTGGCCGTGGAAATGGGAGCCCTGGCAGCCGATGTGGCCTTGAGCATGCATCCCCATCCCACTTTATCGGAGACAGAGGGTGAGGCTGCTGAGATTTTTTTGGGTAGGGCGACACACATTCTGCCCAAAAAGAAACGTTGAAGAATTTGCGAAAAGTCTGAAATTCCTTTAATCCGTCATTCCGGGCTTGACCCGGAATCCATCGTGATTACGTAAGCCTAAACCTCTGGATGCCGGATCAAGTCCGGCATGACGAATCAGAACTTTTCCAGGACTGTCAAACGTTGACGGCTTTTCCATGAGTAAGGGCCGGAACCAAAACGCCTTGTTGTTCCAGCCCTGATTTACTTCCAGCCTTTCATTATTGAGCGGCTTTGAACATTTGAAAATCACCAAAGTCCGAATTGAGCGCCTCGCTGATACTCCTGCTAATATTTACGCCTTTTT
>JASFTQ010000147.1:0-10968 GCA_050053515.1 Desulfobacterales bacterium
AAGGTTGAAGCAAAAGGCACCCTGTCCTGGAAGAATGTTTCAAAATTATTTCAGTTTGTCAAGGGCGCTGATTAAAAATATAATAATATTAAATAGATATAACTAAAACGGCGTGCACGGTCAAAAGGACAACCGCTCAGCCTCCCCATCAAATCGGCATTTATTGATACGGTTTTGCTTGACCGTGGGTTCGATCGATGCTATCGGGTACCAAGCGCAAGTTGGCATATGGATTTTTGTTGAATCCTAACAAAATTCAACCTCCCCTCCATTGCTTCCTTGCGCTTTCTTTTGAAAATAAATTAATTTCCTTTGTTGACTCGCAGCACCTCAGATGTTATGCGAAAATTTAGCGCAAGGAATCGGCTAACCGTAAGGCGTCGGAAGGGTTGAAAAAGCTCAACCACTTTGGATTTCCTTGCGCAACTCCCTCTAGCCTCGAACACTCCCGCTAATTTCAACACTTCCCGTGGGAAAATACAGTCACAATAGGACCTTGTGCATGGATAAATTTTTAGCGTCACCAATTTGGAAAAGAGCCAATATGCCGATATTTCGTATAATTTTCTACATGGTCGCATGGATCCTTCTGATGAGCTGCCATAAAATGCCACTATATCAAAATCAGAAGAATCTGATGCAATTGAAAAAAGGTTTGGTAAAGGAAGAGGTCATAAATGTTATGGGACAACCCGACTTCCATGAGGCTTATGAGTCCCTTTACGGCAATACATTTATCATATTGTATTATCACACCCATAGGAATCGGTTTGATGGAAAAATAACCAAAGATGAGTGCACGCCGGTGGTTATAAAAAATGACAGGTTGGTTGGTTGGGGGAATGATTTTTATGAGTGGTTAAACCGCCGTGAGAAAAAGATATATCATAAATAGCCGTGCCTCAGCCCGTCGGCATAATCCGGCTACACCGCTAAATCCTCACATCAGCAGGGCTGAAGCGGCATATAAGACATCGATAGATAAAATCCACTCATTCATATTCATAAATTTCGTAAACAGTGGGGGTACCCAATAAGTCGTCGATTTTTTGTTGAATAGCCGCCCTTTCGGGCTTATCAAACCATCTTTGCCAATCCGCCCGGGATTTCCATTTGGCGATCACCAGACATTCGTCCGGTTGATCGACTCGCTTGAGAGTTTCTCCGGAAATGTAACCGGATTGTCCGAAAGTAGCCCCCCGAAGCTGATCGATCAGCACTTTCAACTCTTCAGATTTTTCCGGTGGTGCTTGCCGCTTTAAAAGAACCATGATGGTCATATTACCCCCTTTTGTGGTAAAGTAACACTTTTTTACCGGGCTGACAGAAATCGCGGGATATTTATGAGAAGTTCTCTGCGCCTAACCTCCTTTAGCGCGCATTTATAGTGGCTTGCAAGTCAATTATCACATCGTATTCCACAAGTCCCAAAACCGGGGAAACGATTTAATTACACTGCCGGGGTTTTTTATCTCTACACCGGGCACATTCAGCCCGATCACCGCAAGAGCCATCGCCAGGCGGTGATCGTCATGGGAGTCAACTTTTGTCCCGACAAGTTTTTGACCTCCATGAATTATCAGTCCGTCCGGTAGTTCTTCCAGGTGACCGCCGAGCCGCTGCCACTCCATGGCAACAGCTGTTAGGCGGTCGCTTTCCTTGAACCGAAGATGGGCGACATTGCGAATAACCGTCTTGCCCTCGGCAAAAAGGGCAATTGCCGCAAGCGTGGGCACCATATCCGGCATCGTGCCCATATCGGCATCAACCCCGCTTAGGGAACGCCCGCTGACGGTTACTTTTTGGGGTTCCCGTTTAACATAGCACCGCATTTTTTGGAGGATTTCGAGAAACCGCATATCTCCCTGATGCGACGTGTTGGAATGAATGTTTTCCGTGGCCACGGTTCCACCGGTTACGGCGGCGGCGGCCCAAAAATAAGAAGCACTTGACAGATCCCCTTCAACGTGAAATCGACAGGGCCGGTATTTTTTATGACAAGGGACCTTAAAGTAACTGTATGCCTCCCGTGCCACGGAAACTCCGAAGTGCTCCATTACATCCAGGGTAAGATCCACATAGGGTGCGGAGACCAACTGGCCTTTGATCTCGATCTCCATGTTTCTCCCGGCATAGGGGCCTGCCAACAGCAACGAGGAGACAAACTGACTGCTTTGATTTCCGGGGATGACGACCTTGCCGCCGGAAATGCCCCGGGCGCGGATAAGCACGGGGGGATATCCCTTTTTTCCCGGATACAAGGCTTTCACTCCCAGCCGATTGAGAGCTGCGACCAATCCGCCGATGGGTCTCTCGTGCATACGCGGCGTACCGCAAAGAAGATACTCTCCGCCGGCAAGAGCCACCGTGGAGAGCAAGAGCCGAAACGATGTCCCGGAATTGCCCAAAAAAATTTTTCTTCTGCGCCCGGAAGGCAGGAATCTTCCGCCCGTCCCCTGTACTTGCGCATCATCACCCGTGAATGTTATCTTTACTCCTAGTTTGCGAAGGGCATCGACGGTGTGTAGGCTGTCTTCACATATGAGCGCATCCTTGAGCAGACTTGGCCCCTCGGCCAGACCGGCCGCAATGAGGGCGCGGTGGGTGATGCTTTTTGATCCGGGTATCCTGACGGTCGCATCGATGGGCGGTCTGCTTTGAATTGGTTTCATATTTTCAAGGACCCTCCGGCCTATACTGAGTTTAGCGGCTTTGCCTCAAGGCCTGCTCCACGGCTTGCCGCATGGTGCCAAGGGGCGGATCCATTCCGGTCCACAAGCTGAACTGCTGCGCCCCCTGATGGATAAACATTTCCAGCCCGTTGATTGTCAGGCACCCTTTGCTTTTGGCCATTTTCAAAAGCCTGGTCTCACGGGGGTTGTAGATGACGTCCATCACGAGCATTCCTTTTTTCAGGACATGCGCGGGGACCAGGCAATCATCATGTTGTGGACGCATTCCCACGGAAGTGGCTTGAATTAATATATCGGCTTTGACCGCCGCTAAATCAGCCAAAGCAATGTAGGGACAGGCCAGCGCGCGCGCAAGTCTCTTTCCGCGCTCCGGCGAGCGATTGGCAACGTTGAGCTCGACGGACTTCTCTTTTAATGCATATCCAATAGCTCCGGCAGCACCGCCGGCACCGACTAGGATGCCTGTTTTGCCGGAAAGCTGGATCTTTTGTTCCAATGCCCTCAGGGCGCCGCGGGCATCCGTATTGTACCCCGTCAGGCAATCGTTATCATTAACGATCGTATTGACGGCCCCAATCGATTTGGCCAATTCATCCACTTTGTCGATAAGTGAAATGATTGCTGATTTATAGGGGACGGTTACGCTTATCCCCTTGATTCCCATTGCCCGGATTCCTTGTACGCAGCCGGCCGGGTCTTGTGTCTCGAATGCAAGGTATACAGCATTGAGCCCTTTAGCGGCAAAGGCGGCATTGTGCATAATGGGACTCAAACTGTGGCCGAGGGGGTAACCCACGACACCGTAAAGGCCTGTGTTCTGATCGATTTTCATGGCATCAGCAAATCGAGTACATCCCTCATTTCTGTGACGGGTATTTGCCCATCGGCTGATTCCTCTCCGGTTTCAAGGGAAGCAAAGGTCAAATAGCCCCCCATCAGGTATGAGAGGATTCGACTGGTTTTGCCCATCGGCCCCATACAAAAGGCAATGATCGGAGTGTCGAGACTTCGGGCCCGGGGTATAAGTTCGAGAACCCGGAAATTATCCGACCATTGCTCGGCCCGCGTCACTATCTTGACCAAATCGGCACCTGTGGCAATACCATCCCTGAGTATCTGATCGAGCTCCGGCTGTTGCGGAGTATGGTCCTGAATGTGGGTAGATATTACAAGACGGGAAACACTGCGGGCCTCAAAAACTTTTTGCCGCCATTTAACCGGCAGCCACATTTCCACATCTACTAAGTCGACGCCGGCTTGAAGCGCTGCTAATATATGGCGGATATAGGTATGCGGATCTGCCGCTCCATCTCCGCCTTCCCTTTTTGAACGATAGGTTGCCATCACCGGCTTGCCGGCCGTTTGGATAATTTTGGGCAAGTCAACGGAACCCATCAGATCCAGGCGTATTTCCAGCAAATCGGCCAACGGATTTGCACGAGCGATCTTTCGGCATGCTTCGTTGGTATCGGCTGCGATTATGGGGATGCAGATCATGGCTTATTCAATGTTATGCCTGAGCCTGTTGAGAAGCTTCTCCATTTCCTCGTAGTCTCTGCCCCTGATGATATGGGTCAAATAGGCGAGCTGGGAATTAATCTCTTCAATCTGTCTGGTGGTCAGCGGATTAAACATGATCTCGGCCAGCAATTGATCGTCTTCCGAAAGAAGCCCCTTGGCAATATCCAGGTGTTTTCTGAACGTCGAGCCGGGGGCCTCCTGTTTTTTCATACAGGCTGCGAACACCATGGAGGATGCGAAGGGAATCGAAAGCGAATAGGCCATGGTTTTATCATGTTCTGCAAAAGTGTATTCATAAATATTGAGTTTAAGGGTTTTGTAGAAATCACGGAAAAAGGCTTTTCCCTCTTCATCGGACTCTTCAATGAGAATGGCATTCTCATCACGAAGGTCTCTGATGTTGGCAAAGGTGGGTCCAAACATCGGATGCGTGGAAACAAATCTTCTGGCTAGACCGCTGTAGTAATCTGATAAACCGGTTTTGACCGAGGCAATATCGGAAATAATGCAATCTTGGGGCAAATAAGGTAAAACCTCCTCAAAGGCCTCCCGGATATTGACCAGTGACACCGCGTTGACCATAAGTTCAGGCGCAAAACCTTTTACCTCAGCAAGATCCAGAACTCGTTGAACATGAAAAAAATATTTAAGCTTTCTGATGTTCCGGTCATAAACAGCCACTTCGTGGTCGAGACACAACTCTTCAACCAACCAGGCCCCCATATGGCCGGCACCCATAATGAATATCCTCATGCCACTTTCCTTTCCCTGTAACAGCCCATCAACCTGAAACTGCGGGTAATCTCCTTTACTTCTGTGAGCGCCGCAGTAGCCGTTTCATCCTCGTGTGATCCCATAAAATCAAGAAAAAAGGCATAACTGCCCGGTTCATCCGGGATCGACTCTATCCGAGTCAGGTTGATATTTTTTTTAGCAAACACTTCGAGCACCCGGAAAAGGGTGCCCGCTTTGTGTTCCGTTGAAAATATGATGGAGCATTTATCGCCTTTTTCCTGGTTCTCCTCCTTTGAAAGCACGATGAACCTTGTCAGGTTTGTTTCGAGGTCTTCGATGTTCTCTTTCAATATTTCAAGATGATACAGCTCGGCAGAAAGCTTGCTGGCAATTGCAGCAGATGCTTTTGGCCGCATTTCAGCCAACATCTTGGCTGCTCCTGCAGTATCGTGATATTGTACGGCATCGAGTTTGTTCCTTGCAAGAAAATGACGACATTGCGCCAGTGCCTGGGGATGAGAGTAGACCGCATGAATCTCGCGGTGATCGGTTTCAGGCAGTGCCAGAAGACACAAATGGATGGGCAGTTCAACCGCCCCGACAAAATTGAGGCCGGTGCCAATGAGAAGTTCGTTGACCTGGCCGACCACACCCCCAAGGGTGTTTTCTACCGGAACGATTCCATAGTCATAGAGCCCTTCTTGGACCCCTTCAAACACCGCCGCGAATTCGCGGCAGGGGATGGGTATAAAGTCCCTGTTCCACACCTGTGCTGCAACCTCACCATACGCGCCATGTTCACCCTGGAAGGCAATGAGCTTCCAGTTGTTGTGTTGCAGATTTTTGCTTTCTTTTATGATTTCGGCATAGATTTTTTCGATAAACTCGGTTGTTAACAAACCGGAAGCGTTCTTTTTTATCCGTGCCAGTATTTCTGTTTCCCGCCGGCTGTCTTCAATCTGGGATTTATATTTTTTGGTCAATAAAACGTGTTCCATTCGATCTTTTAAGAGTTTCAAAATTTCAGAATCAAGCAGATCGATTTTATTTCTGATCTCTTGAAGATTCATATCTCACCTCACCGTTTTTAAAGTTTTTCTGGATCCTGCCCCGGGTCGTGTCGCAATGAGCCAGACCACCTATATTTTTGATTTTGTCATCCCGGTCATAAACCCGAAATCCATTTTGATTACAAGATCTTAGCCCCCTGAATGCCGGATCGTGCCCAGCATGACCTGAGGCATGCTAACGCATTGATTTGGCCGCCGCCGCCAACTCCCTCAATGATATATCTTCTATGATTGCTTTGCCGATACCCCCCAACAGCACAAAACTGACCTTTTCCCCTTTTCTCTTTTTATCTTTACCGAGGGCATCCATCACTTTGTCGGTATCTATCCGGAGTGTGGTGGAGAGTCTCATATTTCGCAGCAGCTCCTCTAGCCTTTCGGCATCCTCTATGGCCAGATATCCTTTTTTTACGGACAGCGCACAAGCAACCATCATTCCCACACCAACGGCTTCTCCGTGAGGAGCACCGGTTGCTTTTTCGATCGCATGTCCGAAGGTGTGGCCAAAATTGAGTTTTTTACGCTCCCCCGTTTCTTTTTCATCCCGGTTTACGATTGACGACTTTATGCGGATTGAATCAAAAACAAGCTTTTCCATGACAGCGGCATCGAGTTTGAGCGCCTTTTGATAGTGATCCTCCAGATATTGGAACAGATCGGTATCCCCGATAACTGCGTGTTTTACTATTTCAGCCAAACCGCATTGGATTTCTTTATGCGGTAGCGTCCGCAACAGATCCAGGTCACAGATGACAAACTCGGGCTGACTGAAAACACCCACCATGTTCTTGTATCCACCAAAATTCACGCCGTTTTTACCACCGATAGCGGCATCCACCTGGGCCAGCAAGGTAGAAGCGACAAAGCCGAACCTCACGCCGCGCATGTAGGTCGACGCCGCAAACCCTGTCAGATCACAAACAATGCCGCCGCCGATGCCGACGATGAAGGATGAACGGCCGGCCTCAAACGCGATCAGCTTTCCATATATCGTTTCGACCGTCTGCAGGGTTTTTGACCGTTCACCGGTCGGGACCTCTATAATTTCCCGACACGGAAAATCCTTTTGATAGTGGCACCTGACATTGGCATCGGTGACAAGCATTGTTTGCTCTGCGGATATATACTTTGCAAGGTTTCGCAGTTTTTCACCGATCAATATGGTTGAATCACCGCTGGTGCCCTGAACATTAAAGACTTTCACCGGCTCGGCCCCGCGCTTAATCGTTGTTTGACCGAGTGCTTGCCGTTGACATGACTCATGTGGACCTGCAGTGCCCTTAGCCGCCGCATCATGCCGGCAAACATTTCCGGCGGCATGGCCTGATCTTTATCGCACATGGCTTCAGCCGGATTATAATGCACCTCCACGAGAATTCCGTCTGCACCGGCTGCCATGGCGGCGAGGCTCATCGGTTCAATGATACTGAGCCTGCCGGTTCCGTGAGACGGATCCACAATGATGGGAAGATGCGAAACTTCTTTAACCGAAGGCACAATACTCAGATCCAGCGTATTTCTGGTGTAAGTCTCGAATGTCCTTATGCCCCTTTCGCACAAAACGACGTTGAGATTTCCTTCTGCCAGGACATATTCCGCACAGTTGAGCCATTCCTTGAGGGTTGAATACATTCCTCTTTTCAGCATCGCAGGTTTATTGACCTTCCCGACTTCCTTAAGGAGGGAGAAATTTTGCATATTTCTGGTACCAATCTGAAGTACATCGGCATATTCGCAGACCCAGGATACATCACGCGGATCGGTAACCTCCGTAACCACCGGCAACCCGGTCTCCTTCTTTGCCTTTTCAAGGATTTTCAATCCTCTGAGTCCCAGCCCCTGGAAGTCATACGGTGACGTTCTCGGTTTAAATGCCCCGCCCCTCAGCATGTTGGCGCCTGCTTCTTTGGCCTTTTGGGCGGTTTTAATCATTTGCTCTTCACTTTCCACACTGCAGGGACCGGCGATGACGACAAAATCCTCACCGATTTTTACGTTATCAACAGTGATGACCGTGTGTCGTTCAGGTTCACCATTCAGGGCCGCCAGTTTTAGGTTCGACATTTTGTAATTATCTCCTCATCATTTTTCTTCGTTTCAGTTTCGAAGGACTGCATTACGGCATACCTATTGTTTTGTGAAGGTGGTCGTGTTTGATCTCAAACAGTGATCCGCCAGGACCACTTTGACCATGGCTTCCAGTACCGGAATAATGCGCGGCAGCGCGCAAACATCAAACCTGCCGGAGAACTCCAGCTCGGCAGAGCTTCCAAGCCGGTCGACCGTGAGCTGTCTGCGGCCGATGGAGGGAATCGGCTTTGAGGCGACTCTAACAATGATTTCGTCTCCGTTGGAAATCCCTCCGAGGATGCCTCCGGCGCGATTGGATAAAAAACCGTCGGGTGAGATGGGGTCATTATTTTCCGAACCCCTGAGCCGGGCCGCTTCAAAACCCGCACCAATCTCCACACCCTTGACCGTGCCAACGGACATGAGCGCTTTTGCAAGATCGGCATCGAGCTTGTCAAACACCGGTTCACCGAGTCCCGCCGGGCAACCCGCAACCCTGATCTCGGCCACCCCTCCCAAGGAGTCCCCGGATGTTGCGGCATCTGAGAGGGCTGCCTGCATTCGCTGGGATGCCTGCGGGTCAGGGCAATAGAGAGGGTCCTTGTCGATGTGCCCCAGCTCGATGTTTTCAGCCCTTACCCCGCCAATTTCCAGGGTAAACCCCGTGACCCTTACCCCCGTGGGCGCCAAAATTTTACCGGCCACCACCCCGGCAGCAACCCTGGCCGCAGTTTCCCGGGCAGAGTATCTTCCGCCGCCGGTGAAATCAAAGTGACCATATTTTTTAAAATAAGTGTAATCGGCGTGTCCGGGTCGGAAAAGCTGCCGCAGGACCTCATACGGACGGCTGTCCACATCGCGATTTCGGATAAAAAGGGTAATGGGAGCACCGGTTGTTCGGCCATCAAACACACCGGATAGGATCTCCACCCGGTCCTTCTCATGCCTCGGGGTATCAGAGGATCTTGTCCCGGGTCTGCGTCGCGCCATTTCCGCTGTAAAATCTTGCGACGACAGCTCGATCCGGGGGGGGCAACCGTCAACCACCGCCCCCACACCCTCTCCGTGGGATTCCCCAAATGTGGTGATTTTAAAAATGATGCCGAATGAATTTCCCGCCATGTTCCTATCTCCGGGCTTTTTCGGGTAGATGGTTGATGATCAAATCGACAATCTCCCTGGGGGAGACGGTGCCGGTATCGACCTTAAAGTCGCTGGCCTGCTCATAAAACGGCGCCCTCCCCTGCAATACGGCAGGGATTTCTTTTAAAGGATCAGCCCCGGTCAGTGACGGCCGGACTTTGCCCCTCCGGGAATCTATGGCCATCCGTTCTGCCAGCACCCCTGGTCTCCCGTTGAGCCAAACGATCCAGCCATTTGTTTTCAGACACGTCACATTGTCCGTATCCATAACGGCCCCGCCACCAGTGGCAATCACCTGATTGGTTTTCTCGGATACTTCGGCGATCATTTTTTTTTCAATCTCCCGGAAGTGCCCCCAGCCTTTTTCAGCAATGATGGTCTCGATAGTGCTGCCGGCATTTTCTTCGATCAAGATATCCGTATCGATGAAATCCCTTGCCAGTTTATCGGCGAGTGTTTGGCCGACAGCGGTCTTGCCGCTGCAACGATAACCAATGAGCACGATATTCATTTGTTCACGTTCATATTGTGTTTTGGTTTGTTGATGACCGTTTAGCCGCTAGCAACCCAATAAACAAAAAAGCCGTGAGCTATAAACGCCCACGGCTTGTAAACTTAAACGATTGTGAATCAATCAACCCATGGGCACACGCCTCCCATAAAAATAAAAATAGAAATAATAGCTTTCCCAGGATTGATTGTCGAGATCGTTGAGCATGATTGTCCTTTCTTGGAGCTTTTTCAGTTATTTGAGAATTCCACCTTTGTCAAGAAAAAAAGGCAATTATCTATAAAGTGATAAATTGAAAATATTTTGGATATCTGAACTTTTTTCAGGCGGTTTATTTTGCATCTCAGTTGGAGTTATCACAGCTTTCAGCAATGCAAAATTAGTTGTGATATTTAGGAATATGCAATTCGACCGAATTTTGCCAGACCACAACATAAATTGGTAAGCAATCCTTTAATCAATCCACCATAATATAATTGACCCGATATAATTTGTTGATATATATGATTTAATTGATCTGATGTTCCTTCGCCAGCTATCCGAATGCACGTTATCAAGTAGAACCGACTTAAGGTTTGCAGCGCATTTACATTTCTTTCATTTTTTAATAATCTATTCTTCGTTTTAATCGTTATAAAGAATGAGGGTTATCCATGACTGAAGAGAGAGCCAGACGCAAACTCAGCGGCATACTCAGCGCTGATGCTGTTGGTTACAGCCGCCTTATGCAAGAAGATGAGGTGTCTACTATCCGGAATTTAGAAAAAAGCAAACGGTTAATGAGCGAGCTTATCCAGCAGTTTAACGGTCGAGTTGTGGACTCACCCGGGGACAATTTGCTGGCTGAATTTAGCAGTGTGGTGGATGCTACTGAATGTGCAGTTGAGATTCAGCAGAAGCTCAAAATTAGGAATGATGAGTTGCCTGAAAACCGAAGGATGGAGTTTCGCATTGGAATCAATCTCGGAGATGTAATCGTAGAGGGATCGCAGATTTATGGAGATGGTATCAACATAGCCGCCCGCATTGAAAAGCTCGCAGCTGCAGGTGGAATTTGCGTAACAAGTAATGTTTATGACCATGTAAAGAAAAAATTGCCCTTTATTTTTGAAGATACTGGGACACATATGCTTAAAAACATTACAGAACCAGTATGCGTGTACAGGTTGTTAACAGAGAAGGATAAGGCTCTTATCGATGTCGGCAGGGCGCCTGATCTTCCAGA
>JASFTQ010000148.1:0-10951 GCA_050053515.1 Desulfobacterales bacterium
CCCGGTGCTTCCAACAGGCAGAGGGCTATTGCCGCCGAGAAAGGCAAAACACGGCGTCGGTCCGTGTTGGCGGGGACCTTTTAAATAGCTGGCAGTAAAATGCAAGGCAGTTGCCGCTGTCAGGCTTGGCAGGCAACAACCCGGCATCTTGCCGTGAAAAAAACACCCCGATCCCTGAAATATTTCTCGCATCTTGCTCTGATCCCCGCATAGGTGTCTGACTGCTAAAGGTAAACCGGTCACCAATTATTTTTAGGGATGCGGTCAGCTAAACAACAAATAAAAGCAGCAAAGCAATCACGAGCGAATAGATCCCGGTTGATTCAGAAACCGCCTGTCCTACCAACATGGTTCTGGTCAATAACCCGGCCTCTTGCGGGTTTTTTCCGATGGCCTCACATGCTTTTGCCGCAGCCATACCTTCACCCACACCCGGCCCAATGGCTCCAAGACCCATTGCCAGGCCCGCACCGATAAGCGATGCGGCTTTTACGATATCTGCACCTTCAACTGCCATATTTTCCTCCTTTAAGAAAATATCAAAAGCCTCTGTTTGCGATCGGGCTCACCCCCCAAACCCAATTTCCTTAACGGCATTAACGCTACTATGGAGGTTGAGTCCTTCCGGCGAAAGCCGGAATCCAGTGATTTAGAATTACCTGGCTCAATCAATTCCAGTTTCCATTTTCATTTCCAAGTTGCCTTTGTTTGCTGAAATATGTAAAAAAGACTGTTCACCCGCTGATCTCCCTGGATTCCGGCTTCCGCCGGAATGACAGCCCCTCAACCCATGAATTAGCGCTTATGCTAATCGGGGCAGAGGTAGAAAGAAGGTAAATTGCCGATTGCAGCAATGATTGACTAACGCTCCATTAGACTACAAATATTAATACCAGGCTGATGACCATGGCATAAATTGCGGTCGATTGAGAAACCGCCTGTCCCACCAACATGGTTCGCATCAGATCACCGGCATGTTCTACATTCCTGGCCACCCATCGCACGGCACTTTCAGCAGTCATACCATTGCCAATCCCGGGACCGATCCCCCCAAAACCCATGCAGATACCCGCCCCCAAGAGCGCCATGGCTGCACTTAACGCATAAGATTCAGGAAATGCCTTAAAAATCAGGATGAAACTTACCAGCAGGCCGAAAATGGATGGTGTCTGGGATACAGCCTGACCCACCAGCATTATGGTGGTTACTTTACCCACGGTTTCAGGGTTCCTGGCGATGCCCTCACAACTGGCACCCGCAGCCAATCCCCCTCCAATTCCGGAACCGATGGCAGCCAATCCGGTGCTGATGCCGGCACCGAAGAGCGCCGCCCAGGTTGGATAAAGAGGTGCATTTGTAAAGTTCATGAACATCAGAATCAAAGCCACCACCATGGCAAATATGGCCGGCGTCTGGCAAACGGCCGATCCGATCAACATCGTGGTTGTCAGCCGGGGGGCCGCTTCGGGCTGTTCGGCCATCCCCAGGCAGGCCCGCCCCCCCGGAAAGCCGGAACCGATCCCCGAGCCAATGGCCCCAAATCCCATACAAATACCGGCCCCCAAGTGAGCCGCCCAGGTGAGATGAGCTGCGCCATTCCCAAAATCCATAAACATCAGAACCAAGGCGATCACCATGGCAAATATCGCCGGGGTCTGACATACGGCCGATCCAATGAGCATGGTTGTGGTGAATCGTCCAGCCATTTCGGGTTTGCGGGCAATTCCCAGACAGGCATCTCCGCCGGGAATACCTGATCCAATACCGGCTCCGATGGCACCAAACCCCATGCTAATACCTGCTGCCAGCAGAGAAGCGGCTTTCAGAAGACTCGGGACGGGGACATCCACAAACAACAAGAGAATGGCTACCACCAGGGCAAAAATAGAGGCCGATTCAGCCACCGCTTGACCCACCAGCATATTTTTTACGATATTACCTGAATTTCTGACGTCGGTTGATATGGCCAGGTTGGCTTGGGCAGCCGTATACCCTTCACCAATGGCTGCACCCATGGCGCCGAAGCCCATGGCGATACCGCCACCGGTGTAAGCTGCCAATTTTACCCATGTCTCAACCGCAAAATCCATAATCTCTGTGATCCGAGAGGGGGCCGGGCATTTTTTTCACCCTCTCATTTAACCTGTACCGAAATATAAACCAGGGTCAGCATTGTAAAAACGAAAGCCTGGATGGTGCCGACAAAAAGGCCGAAAAATGCGTTCAACAGGGGCGGAAGAAGAACGCTGTAGGTAAGATAAGACACCACCAGAATGATGATCGAGCCCCCCATGATATTGCCAAAAAGGCGGAAGGATATGGAAATTATCTTTGAAAGTTCTCCGATCACATTCAGCGGCATCATAAAAAACATCGGTTGAAAATATTCTTTGGCATAGGCTTTAAATCCCTTGGATTTTATGCCGGCGTAGTGTGCTATCGCAAAACCCATGATGCCAAGACTCAAAGGGGTATTTAAATCCTTGGTGGGCTCTTCCAAGTGCGGGATGATTCCCAGCCAGTTGGAAATAAGCAGGAACATAAAAAGGGCACAAATGAGCGGGCTGTACTTTTTTGCCATCTCCTTATCCAGGGCATCTTCGGTAAGCTGATAAAACGTCGCGACAATCAGCTCTCCCAAAATCTGTATCGGTCTTGGAAGAAGATCTTTTTTGCGGCTTGCAAACAATCCAAAAATAATCAATACGGCAAAAACCGTCCAGGTCATTATGACAACTTCGAGATTTATCTTGATACTATAACCGAATACGGTAATGACCAGTTGATGTATTTTACCGAGTTGTTCCATGGTATTAAGTGCCCAACAGCAAGAAGTGGTTTCAAAACCTCTTTTTGGGCTATTTTGCGATCTTTTGTTTCAAGTCGCAAACCGGCGGAAAGGGGATTTTTTAAACTGTTTCTAATCTCCGGAAGTTGACGATATTCTTTTCAGTATATGGTCCCAGAGAATTACGATTTGGATCATAAAAATACCGCAAATAACCGTCCAAAGATTGAACTGCTCGAATTTTATGGCCACCACGAGGGGCACGGCAATAAGACCGTAACGCATAATAATCGAGCCCAATGAAAAAATAACGGTTTTCGTTTTGGCGTGCCCCAAGTGCAGCGGAAGCAGCTCGCCAAGCAAAACAAAATTGATCACACTAAACAACGTCCCCAGAATCAAACCTTTACCCATGGCTTTTTGACCGGCCAAGATGAAGACCAATCCGCCGATTATTGCTGCCCCCATTGCTTGGCTGCAGTACTTTTTTTGGGTGTCTCTAACGGCCGTCATGGTCGGAATTTTCCTTATTGTCGTCTTTTTGGTCGAATACTTCCATGATCTGTCGATAGGCAACCGTTGCACCACCGATAACACCAAGCACGGTAAATATTGCTACAAAGACGCCCCGGGTTCCCAGCCATCTGTCCAGCATGAGGCCCACAAAGAAACAAAAACAAATGCAACCCGCCATTGTAAGGCCCAGTTGCATTACGATTGTAAGGTTTTCGGCCCATGCCCGGTTTTTCTTATAGTTAAAAACCATATTTTAACCGATGCCTCGTGTGTTGCATCGCTTGGTATTATATCCCTCGGGCTGATACAGAGTCGAAATAGTTTTGATAACATATAAAACATAAATTGCAACTATTATTTTATACCGCTGCCGGGTTCAAGCCAACTCAATGTCAGGTATTGGGGGGGAGGCTGAATTCAAAAAAAGAAAGCCGGTGGTCGCCGGATATGAAATATTCGTGCTTGACCATTGAAATGCTTTCTAATATAGCAAACTGAAAATGATACCCGATCAACTTTAAAACCAGGGAGGCCTGCATGTCCGTCATTACAATATCAAGACAGTTTGGTGCCGGCGGCTTAACTTTGGGTAAAATGGTTTCCAAAAAATTGGACTATAATTTTTTCGACAATGAAATCATTCAACTGGTTGCAAAAAAAGCCAGGGTTTCAACTCACTGGGTGGAGTCCATGGAAAAGGAAGCGGGCGGAAAGTTCCAGCGGTTTATTTCCCAGTTGGTTCCCAGGGGTCTGATTGATAGAATTCTTGATGAGCAACATGGCTACATCGACGAGGAGATTTATGTTGATTTGCTTCATGACATTATCCGAAAAATTGCTGATGAGGGAAATGCGGTCATTCTCGGCCGGGGCAGCCAGTATATCTTAAAAGATTTCGCCGATGCGCGCCATGTGTTGCTGGTTGCCGACAAGGAATACCGCGTAAGATTCATGGAAGAAAAATATGATCTGTTTACCAAGCATGCCGTCAACAGCGTCAAAATGGAGGACAAGCGAAGGATCAATCTGTACCGGAAATTCGACAGAGAGGACTACGATAGCCCGGCACACTATCATCTGGTCTTAAACATGAGTAAAGTTCGTCTGGAACGGGCCTGTAAGCTAATTTGCAGGCTGGTCAAACCAGCATAACTTTCTCGGCACTAATCCTGAGATATCTGGGAGGAGAGTCGCATGTCGGTTATTACAATTTCTCGTCAATTCGGAGCGGGTGGCCGAACATTGGGTGAAATGGTTGCAAAAAGGTTGGGATATGAATTTTATGACAATGAAGTCATCCAGATGGTTTCGATACACGCAAAAGTATCGGCGGATTCGGTAGACGCTCTCGAAAAAGCAACCGGTGGATTATTTAACAGGTTTATCGCCGATATCGTCCCCAGAAGCCTGAAAGACCTGCTGGTCAGCCGGAAACAGGAAACTATCGATGAAGAAATATATGTTGATATTCTGCACAAAATAATAACCGAGATCGCTGAGGATGCAAATGCGGTTATTATCGGCCGGGGCAGCCAGTATATATTAAAAGATCATGAAGACACATTTCATGTGCTCATCATAGCCGATATAAACGATCGCGTGAAATTTTTTGAGGAAAAATATGATCTCACCCAAGCCCAGGCTGTTCGTGCCGTGAGCCAAGATGATCGGCGAAGGGCAAATCTGTATCGCAAGTTCAACGTATCCGACTACGATCAGCCCGACCGTTACCACCTTGTTCTGAACACGAGCAAGCTCGATTTTGATGTGGCCTGTGATTTGATTTGTGAATTGGTAAAATCTTAACGGGCTGTTGCCCAAACATTTAGGAGCGGTCATTAAACTAAATCAGAAATCGGCTCGGTTAATCTCTCGCAGGGCTATCATTCGGCGCTGAATTACTTAATCTGACCGGAATTGCACATCAAGGATTATGGTTGATCAAGAGAAAAAAAACAGCCACACACCATCCCAGCAAAACCAGAGCCGGCTTCATCCGCATCGGAACCCAAAATCCCGAACCCCTTTCGTGCTCACCTTTTTTGTGGCCCTGGCCACCTGGGTCGTTCTTTCCGGAAGGTTTGACCTCTTCCACCTCACAATGGGTATCATTTCCTGCCTGATTGTGGCTTCTTTTTCAGGCGACCTGATGCTTTCCGACGGCAGAAAAAAAGGACTGCCATCCCAATGGTTGCGCTTCATTCAATATCTTCCGTGGCTGCTCTATCAGGTCTTTCTTGCAAACATACACGTCATGTACCTCGTGTTTCATCCTAAAATGATGGATCTGATTGATCCCAGAATCATCAGATTCAAGAGCAAACTCGATCGGGAAATATCCCATTTGATATTTGCCAATTCCATAACCCTGACTCCCGGAACCATCACCGTGTTTGTCTCGATTTACGGTGATTATGCCGTCCATGCCATCGATCAACAGTCGGGCCAATCACTGCCCGGTGAAATGGAGAAAAGGGTAAGCAAAATTTTAGGGGAATAAATGGATACGGTCTTTTTTTATTCCAGCATATATTTAAGTATCATCATGGCAATATCTCTCTACAGAGCGGTCTTCGGGCCAACGATTCTGGACCGCCTTATCGGGGTGAATGCCATCGGTAGCAAGACGACCGCGCTGTTGATTTTGATAGGGCTGATCTATCATCGGGTGGATCTCTTCATCGACATTGCCCTGGCCTACGCCATGTTAAACTTTATTGCCGTTCTGGCAGCATCACGGTATTTCCAGAAAAGAAAAGGCCTGTACGATGAAACATCGCAAGATTAACAAAATCGATAGATTCCGAGCTGGAAGTAATTTCCCCGGCCCCGGGTATTTTACGGTGGCCATAACGGAGGGATGATGAGCATCATTGTGACGATACTATTAATATGCGGGCTGTTGTTTTTCACCGGCGGTGCGGTGGGTATCATCCGAATGCCGGATTTTTACTCCCGTCTTCATCCGGCTGGAAAGCTCGATACCATGGGCATTCTGATGACAATGAGCGCTGTGGCCTTGTATAATTTTGATGATTACTCCATCGGTACTATCCTGGCAAGTTTAAAAATTATTTTAATTGTCGCATTCCTTTTTATCACCAGCCCCACGGCCACCCATGCCATTGTGGATGCAGGGGTCCGCGCGGGTCTCGGTCCCTGGACCAAAGAAAAAAAAGAGTAAAAAAATGGCCTGGCAACTTGACCACATAATATTGAGTTTGGTCATCATTTTAGCTGTCGGCGCCATAACCGTGAAAGATCTCTTGGGCGCTGCTATTCTTTTTGGTGCCTATAGCTTCATGATGTGCCTTCTTTGGGCCATCATGGGGGCTGTGGATGTGGCTTTCACCGAGGCATCGGTCGGTGCCGGTGTGAGCACGGTTTTTTTTGTTGCAGCGGTTTTCCGCACTACCAGAAGGACAAAAGATTGAAAGTCGTCGGCCTAATCATTGTGGTTTTGTGTGGATGTCTGTTGATCTATGGAACTGTTGATTTCCCGGCATGGGGTGATCCGACATCTCCCGCAAGCACTCACGTATCGCCGTACTATATCGAAACAACAATGACGGATACTTCCGTTCCGAATATCGTCACAGCCGTTCTTGCCGACTATCGGGGGTATGATACCATGTTTGAAACCATCGTTATCTTTTGTGCCGGTATCGCCGCCGTCTTTTTACTGAGAACTTACGGACATAAGGCCCCCGAAACCCGCTTATATCGTCATATCCCCTCGGGAATTATACTTCGGATCAAAAAAGGCGGCAAATTACCCGAGGAATCAACCGAATTCGAAAGAGTTGACTTACAATGGGTGCCTTATGATTTGATCGTTAAAACAGCCTGCCGTCTGGTCGTGCCATTTGTCCAGCTCTTTGCGCTCTATGTTATTGCTCACGGCCACCACAGTCCGGGCGGCGGATTTCAAGGCGGCGTCATCCTGGGTGCCAGTTTAATCTTGTATGCGATTTCGCATGATCTCAGAACAATGCTCAGGCGGCTGACCGAAAAGGCGGTCGTCTTTCTATCTGCTGCAGGTGTTTTTATTTATGCCAGTACCGGCGCCCTCTGTCTCGTTATGGGAGTAAATTATTTGGACTACAGCGGTCTTGCTTCCATACTCGGGGTTGACCCTGTTTCAGCCCGCTCGCACGGAATCCTTATCGTTGAAATAGGCGTCGGGATGGCCGTCATGGCCGTCATGGTATCCCTGTACTATAATTTATCTTCCATCGGAAAACACGATGAAGGCCTTTAGCCATGAATGATGTGATTGCGGTTTTTATTTCAAAGTATAACTACTGGGTATACATCATCCTCATGATGATTGGTTTTTACGCCATTATCACCAAAAAAAACCTGGTAAAAAAGATCATTGGTATGAACATTGTCCAGACCGCCATCATCCTCTTTTATATTTCAATTGGTGCCAAAAAAAATGCTACTCTGCCCATTATCGAACACGGCCACGATGCTGCCGTGCATGCAGCCCATGCGTCTGATTACATAAACCCGTTGCCGCATGTTCTGATGCTCACTGCCATTGTGGTCGCCGTTGCCACCCTCGGCGTCGCCCTGGCCCTGGCCATAAAAATTTATCACCAGTATGGCACCCTTGAGGAAGACGAGATCCACGCTCAAATTAGAGAAAAACGAACCTGAGCGTTGAACCCTGAAACACGAATCCTTTTTTCCGATTTAGCCGGGTTAGAGAGTTAATCATGATATCCAGAGAAGATTTAAAGAGCATACTGGTTTTGAGATATCTCACCGATGAGATGCTCGACAGAATAACCCCAATGGTTGATATCCTCCATTTTGACGAACGCGAAGTCATTTTTAGAGAAGGCGATAAAGGTATCCGATTTTATCTGTTAAAACGAGGCAAAGTGGTTCTAGAAAAGAGAATCTCTGATAAACTAAGTTTTTCCGCCGGCTCTGTCAAACCGGGTTACTCTTTCGGCTGGTCCGCCATGCTGGAAGAAGGAGATTATACGCTGGATGCCGTTGCCGCCGAACCTTGCGAGGTGTATTCCATAAAAGGAGAAAAAATTAAAAAGCTTCTTAACGAAGACCACACCATGGGCTACATTATGACCCAGGGACTGCTCAGAGTTCTCAAGCGCCGCTTGGATCACCGCACGGAACAATTTATTCGAGTGCTCACCCAGCATCCTGACATCCGAAGCCTTAATGATGAAAAGTAATTTGCAAGTTGAAAAATGATCCAGCAGCTTCCTGCCATAATTGTCGTATTTCCGTTGGTATTATCTTTTTTTATCCTGATAGCTGGTTTGTGGAGTAAAAGATTTTGTTTCCCACTGGCCATCTCAGCGATTTTTGTCTGCGTTCTATCCGCTGTCATCCTCTTGGCAAGTGTCATTAAGCAGGGACCCATTCACTATTGGCTGGGAGGCTGGCCGCCCCCTTGGGGGATCGAATATTTGGTGGACCATCTCAATGCCTTCATGTTGCTGGCCGTCTCCTCCATAAGCCTGCTGGTTGCGGTTCATTCAAAGAAAAGTGTCGAACAAGAATTATCAGAAAAGCAGTCCCAATTTTGGAGCCTCTTTCTTTTACTGATAACCGGACTTCTGGGCATCACGATTACCGGAGATATGTTCAACCTTTTTGTATTATTGGAGGTTGCTTCCTTAGCGGGATATGCCCTTATTGCTATGGGCCGAAAGGATGCTGCCCTCGCCAGTTTCCGCTATCTGTTGATGGGCACCATCGGAGCTAGTTGGTACTTGTTGGGCGTAGGGTATTTATACATCGTGACCGGGTCGCTGAATATCTCAAATTTATCGGAACTGTTGCCCCAGTTATATCAATCAAAAGCGGTATTGGTCGGTTTTTCGTTTATCCTGATCGGGATCGGTATAAAAATGGCCCTATTTCCGTTGCATGCCTGGCTACCCGATGCCTATACCCACGCGCCCACTGCGGTAAGTACCGCAGTTGCGCCCCTGGTGACCAAGGTAATGGCCTACGTGCTCATAAGAGTCATATTTTCTGTCTTTAAACCCTATTTTTCCATTGAAGAGCTTCCGGTGACGACCATCCTCGGCTGGATGGCTGCCGTTGCTGTGATTGTGGGTTCGATTTATGCAATCGCCCAGACCAATTTAAAAAAGATGCTCTCTTACTCAGTTGTGGCCCAAATTGGTTATATCGCTTTAGGCATCGGACTGGCCAACAAATTTGGACTCACCGGCGCGGTGCTACATATTTTCAACGAGGTGATTACCAAGGGTTGCGTATTCGCAGTCGCAGGAGCCATCGTGTACAAGCAAGGGGCTTGCAACACCCTGGAATTGAAAAACTTATACCGAAAGATGCCCTATACCATGACGGCCTTTACAGTTGGCGCTTTTTCTATGATCGGGATACCCCCGACGCTTGGCTTTTTCAGTAAATTGTATCTCATATTGGGGTCCATTGACGCAAAGCAATGGGTTTTTGCGGGCGTGCTGCTGCTTAGCAGCATTCTCAACGGTGTTTATTTCTTCAGGATTATTCAGATAGCATCTTTTGAAACGCCGCTGCCCGACTACAGCCGCGATAAGCCCTATGAAGCCGTCACCATGGACGAAGCCCCCTTGAGTATGATTATCCCCATGCTCATTATGGCAGCAGGAATAGTTGTTGCGGGTATCTTAAGTGCGGACATCGTCTCCACCGTAATTCGATACATTATCCCGGAAGGTTTTTGAAAAGGACGTGCGATGGGCGCTTTGCACATCAATTGGAGGGTGTTGAGTTGAAATTTGCGTGGTTGTGTTTGCTTTTCCCATTCATCGGGGTGGTTTCAATTCCTGTACTGGCTCGAGTTCATCCCAAACTTAGAAATGCTGCGGCAGTTTTTTTGCCCTTCCTCTCGGCGCTGGCCAGCCTGATGCTCCTGCCGTATTTATTCCATCCAGAGTCACTGCCCATTGAAAGCTCCGCCGTGTGGCTCGATGTTCCTTTTGTAGTAGAATTCGGTATTTTGCTGGATCCGTTGAGTATCATATTGGTCAATGTCGTGGCGGTTATAAGCTTCATCATAACGGTATACTGCCTGGGGTATATGAAGGGCGACCCCGACATAACTCGTTTTTGGACATTGGTAAATCTGTTCATTGGAAGCATGCTTCTGCTGGTGCTCAGCAATAATTTCCTGTTGCTTTTTATCGGATGGAAGCTTGTCGGTTTGTGCAGCTATGCTCTGATTGGTTATTATTACAAAGACGAAAAAAAATATTGGATCGGGGGACCTCCGCCCACCATGTACGCCTCACCCACCCATTGCGGGTTAAAAGCATTGGTCGTCACAAGCTTCGGTGATCTGATCATGTTGGGTGGTATCCTGATCATATTTTTTTATGCTCACACCTTAAACCTGAATGCACTTATTCAGACTTCCGCCGACTGGATACCGGCGATGGCAGAGACGCCGGGGATGTTGATATTGGTGAGTTTTCTCCTTCTGGCCGGGCCGATCGGAAAATCCGCTCAATTTCCACTTCATGAATGGCTTCCCGAAGCCATGGCAGGCCCGGGTCCGGTTTCGGCCCTTATTCATGCGGCCACAATGGTAAAAAGCGGCGTTTATCTGGTCGCCCGGTTAATTCCGATATTTTATTATGGTTACTGGGCAAG
>JASFTQ010000149.1:0-10933 GCA_050053515.1 Desulfobacterales bacterium
GAAAAAAAATGTC
Source organism: Desulfobacterales bacterium (assembly GCA_050053515.1). GTDB lineage: Bacteria > Desulfobacterota > Desulfobacteria > Desulfobacterales. Next base: position 14 of record JASFTQ010000149.1, read on the forward strand.
CCGTAGATTGACAAAAGAGATTAAATACGTGCGGTTGCCTGAAAACAGAATTCGTGAAATTGAGGATCTGGTTGCCTCATGGCCGTTCGAATCCATGGCCTTTATGCGCGCCCGTCTCAATCAATACAGCCCTCCTTCGGATTTCATCAGCAGGCTGCTGGACTTATTCGTCTCCCTTTTCGTGGCCGCTCCCAAACGCAAGTTTAACGTGCTCAAGGATCCGGATATTCTCACCGATTGGCAGAAAAGATTTGAAATTTCTGGCCAGACCAACCCCCAGGAAGCCTGGCACAAAATACTCGAAAAGGAGCTTTCGTCCAAAGATTATGTCTATCTTTTGTCTTTGCTGGACAAGGAATTGAAAGATGTCCATATCCCGCTGGAACTTCAAACGCTTTTTGAAAAAATATACCGGGCCCATATCCGCAAAGAATACATTTCCGACCCTTCCGTACCCAAAGCGCCGCTGCTTTTAATCATCGGCCCGAGCGGCAGCGGTAAAACCTCCACCACCACCGAGGTTATTGAAAGCGTAATTTTTTCGAATGAAATCCTGCCGGAAATCGATTTGAAACAGAAAAAAGAGGAGCTGCTTGCAGATGAACCCATTTGGAAGACCATCGAGGAAATTGATCCGACCCTGTCGATGGAAATTTCCCGCTTAAAAAAAATCAAATTTTACAAGCGGCTCAGCCGAATCCCCCTCGTGAGAACCCTGCTTAAGAAGAGAATTGGAAAAAGCCTTTCCGAACTGGAAGAACAAGGGTTAACGGTGGACTACAGTAGGGTCACCCCCAACGACTTTCAAACGGCTCTGGCCGGTGAGCCCGGAAATTATTTTAAGCGGGCGTTGGGAGATCCAAGAAAAATATCCATTCGGCATATCGAAGAGGCCCAGAGTGCCTTCGGGAAGGCCAATGGGCGAGAATCCGGCATCGAAAGACAACAAAGGACACTCATCGATACCTCAAACATCATCCTTGACGAAATTATCAGTGGCAGCCGGGACTGCCTTTTGATTGCCACCACCGATCAACCGGAAAGGTTTGACCCCGCAATTTATCGCCGCTTTGTTGAAAAAGGCAAGATAATAAATATTTCAGACTACTGGAAAAATCCCGAAAATCTCAGGGAAGTGGTACGTTTGGAGCTGTTACGCCACGATATCCGCACCGGGGACCGTGAAAGAATCAAATGCCACAAAAATACCGTTTGCATATCCGGGGATGATTTGACGACGGCGGTTGAGAAAGTCTACACCATATTTCACGAGAGAACTTTGAAGATCATCCCGTCGTATGTGCGCAAGTTGATTGATTCCGTTATCAGGATAAAAGGGGATTTTAGACCCGAGCATCTCGATGATTCCTTGCTGGTGCGCCAGGCCTTTGAACTGGTGGCCAAAAACTCCTATGGCGATTTATTCGAAAAAGTAATGGACCGCATGGATCGGCAGGTAAAATGGGAAGAATATGTCGGTAGCATAAAGGACATTTTTTCGGAAATGGCCAACAACTGTCTTTTTTACGGCGTCAGCGAAGAAAAGGGCGTTGTTCTGAACGGCCCCCCCGGCAGCGGGAAAACTTTTTTGGTAAGAACCTGGTTGAGCGAAAATAAGGATATCCACGACCTATCTGCCAGTCCGAGTTCGTTGCAGGATCCGGTCAATCCCATCGATGGTGCGGTTGAGAACCTCGAAAAAGTATATGACATTGCAAAAATGGTTGCACCCACCGTGGTTTTTTTCGATGAAGGAGACGCTCTGGCCCCTAAAAGAAGCCCTTCCGGAGGATCTCCTTCCGACAAACTGACCAACAAATTCCTTAACCTTATTGACGGTGAAATACCCTTAAATAGGGTATTTACCGTGCTCACCACCAATCGGCTGGACATTTTGGATCCCGCTCTCATCCGGTCCAAGCGTCTGAAGGTCATGGAAATTTCCGGCCATTTGCGCAAAAAGGATGTCAGCGATATTATTACGCAGTCTCTCGAAGGCGTGCCGCTGGCTCCCGGACTCAACCTGGACGCTATCCTGGAGTCTTCTCAGGGCATCTGCAACACCCCGGCAGATTATGCGGCCTTCATAGAGAAAGCGCGCTCCCTGCGCAGCACCGAATACGAGGTCCTGCTCAGGTTGCGTGCACTCGCGAAGGTTTCGCGGGATGACATGGTCAATTTCATCAAGTTCAACTTCAAAACCCTGATCGGGATTCTGGACGCGGTAAAGGCGCCCCAGGAAATCCGGGCCCAGGTAAAGGGCGACCCCAGCGGTTTTCTCAGCCAGTATGATAAGATTATAGAACTTTTGGCCACGATCAAGGATGTCGAGGAATATCCGTTGATGCCGTCACACTTGCACTCCGCACGGCAAGAAATTTCTCAAAGTCCGGTTAAAAAAGGCAGAGTGCAGTTGGATGAATTCCTGGAGGCAGAGCTCAGCTTAGAACCCCAGGTCGGATTTATTATCGGTGTCGGGGCCAACGATGTGTCCGGCATGTTGTTACCGATTGCCACCAGCTTAACTTATAACATCGGCCCTGAGAAAGTAATTGTTACCGGAGCCGTTTCCTCCTCGGCACCGGCAGCTGCCGAACTCGATATGGCCGTGAAAATGACGCAACAATCCGCTCAAGAAGCACTGACGATGGTAAAAAATTACCTGCAGGATCTGGACTCCAAAGTGAGCATGTCACGCCTTTTGGGTGACTATTTGGATCACTACACGATTCATCATCAGCTGCTTTCAGCCTCCTATACCGTCGGGGGGCCTTCTGCCGGTTATGCATTGGCACTCAACACACTGTCTGCCTTGCTGCTGATATCGGTATACAACGACTTTGGCATCACCGGCGCCCCCTGGACCAAAGGTGTCAAAAAAGGTGAGGTCGGCGGCTCGGTCATCATCGGCGGGCACAAGCGAAAAGCCCAAAAAGTTCTTCTTCACTTGCGACGCATGTATATGCCGCTGCAAAATTATAAAGATCTGGAAATGGAATTTCTTGAAAATTACTGGTCCCAGGGCAAAGACATATTAGGCGTCACCCATTTTGGAGATCTGGTACCGGAAGTCATGTATCTCGATGAAGAATACGAAAAAATACTGCTCGATCTCATCGATATGCGGATCGAGTACAAATTTAACAAATACAGGGGCAATGCGCCGCAGGAAGAGATAAAAGAAGAAATATTGAAGAAAAAAGATGCATTGAAAAGCCGGATGGAAAAAGAAATATTGAGCCGCCTGGCGGCCTTGCGAAGATATTTGAGAACCCCTGCCCACGACCCGCATTTGTCTCTCGAAGAAATTTTCCGCAAAAAAAATCGCAGTATTAAAAACCTCATAGACCCCTTTTGGCTGTATTTCCGAAAAAACAAAAATAAGCCCGCCCGGGCTGCCCCCTATGGTGATTCTCAAAATAACGCCCCAAAGTAAAGCAAAATGAAGCGCTAAGGATTGGGAATCCTTTCATCCGTAGTTTCGCCCCAATCCGGCTCGTCATCAACCGGGTGGCGCGGGATCTGTTGGACAAGGTAGGTGAGGGCCAGTGTCGATGCCAGATAAAAAAGCACTGCTGCGAGGGCTATATAAAAACCAATCAGCATGGGGTGTGCCATAGTACAGATTGTCGCGTGAGGCAATGCCTGATTTTGCAGGGTCAATCGAGTTCGTATTGTTTGCGCCAATCACCCGCTTCTTGCCATTCAGGCTGATCGGATTTAACGAACAAATAATCGCCCATTACAAGGTAATCCATCTCCGTTCTCATAAAACAGGTGTAAGCGTCCTGCGGGGTGCAAACAATGGGTTCACCGCGCACGTTGAAACTGGTATTTACGACAAGGCCGCATCCGGTGAGGTCTTTGAAGGCTTTGATCAGCTGCCAGTATTTCGGATTGGTCTCCCGATGAACGGTTTGTATCCTTGCGGAATAATCCACGTGGGTCACCGCCGGTATGTCCGAGCGCAAGTGATACAACCGGTCATAAAGAGCCATCTCATCGTAGTTTGCGGGAAGCGGTTTGCGGATTGCCGGCTGGACGGGAGCGACCAGCAGCATATAGGGTGATGGTCGGTCCAATTGAAAATATTCAGCGGCATCTTCTGCCAACACCGACGGTGCAAAGGGCCTAAAACCCTCGCGATACTTGATCTTCAAGTTCAACTTTTTCTGCATTTCCGGATGTCGGGGATCCCCCAGTATACTTCTGTTTCCCAGCGCCCTCGGTCCAAGTTCCATGCGACCCTGGAACCAGCCGACCACATTTCCTGCCACCAACAAAGCGGCCGTGTCACGGCAAAGCCTGGCAAAATCTTCGTAATGCTGACACGGCGCCCGAAATTTTCGACAAAGGCGCGCTAGGTCACGTTCATCGAATGCAGGTCCTAAATAGGCGCCCTGCATGGTATCTGCTGAATTGTTGCTGGTTCTGTCTGCCCCTTGCCAGACGTATCTCGTTGCATAAGCCGCACCAAGTGCGCCGCCGGCATCTCCGGCTGCCGGCTGGATCCATATGTCGTCAAAAATTTTTTCACGCAACAGTTTTCCATTGGCAACGCAGTTGAGCGCAACCCCGCCTGCCATCACCAGATTGTTGCAACCGGTGAGCTTCTTGGCGGTGCGTGCCAGACGCAAAATGATTTCTTCGGAAACTTCCTGGATGGCGCGGGCCAGATCCATATAAGGCCCGGTGAGCTGCGTTTCCGGTTTCCGGCGTGGCAGCCCAAAAAGGTTTTGCCACTTTTTATCGTTGCACATCCGCAACCCGGTGGGGTAGTTAAAATATTGCATGTTCAACACAATTGACCCGTCTTTTCGCACATCGACCAACTCTTCTAAAATCGTTCTTTTAAATTTCTTGAAACGTGCGCCGTTGAGGTTTCCGTATGGCGCCAATCCCATAAGTTTATACTCCCCGCTGTTGACTTTAAAACCACAAAAATAGGTGAATGTGGAATACAAGAGCCCGATGGAATGTGGAAAACTTAATTCGCGCATAATACTGATCGTATTATCGCTGCCGACCCCGATGGTCGCTGTTGCCCATTCCCCAACGCCGTCAACGGTCATTATGGCTGCCCGCGAAAAAGGCGAAGGGAAAAAAGCACTGGCCGCGTGGGAAAGATGATGCTCGGGAAACAACAAAGGGGGTTTACCTTCCGGCAGTTGGCCGACAGCCCTCTCAATCTCTTCCCATAGCATTTTACGCATAAAAAGCTTTTCCTTGATCCACACCGGCATGGCCGACAGGAAACTTTTTAATCCTACGGGAGCAAAGGCATGATACGTTTCGAGAAGACGTTCGAACTTGAGATAGGGCTTGTCATAAAATGCGACGGCATCCAGATCATCGATCTTCAGGCCGGATTCCGACAAGACATAGCCGACAGCATTTGCGGGAAATCGGGCGTCGTGTTTACGGCGGCTGAACCTTTCTTCATGGGCAGCCGCAACGATTTCATCGCCCATTATCAGTACTGCGGCACTGTCATGGTAAAAAGCAGATATACCGAGAATCGCACCATCCATAACGACATTGAAGCGTACCCTGCAGCAAGCTGCAGGGAATCTTCACCGAGAGGAATTCTATCTGTTTTCTGGTTCGCTCGCTAACCCCGCAGCAAGCTGCGGGGAATGCGCTCACTATCGCGGTTCAAGCAACGATTAAAACAGGGTGTAGATGAACGGCGCAATGGCTGTTCCGCTGGTGAATACGATCAGTGCCCCGAATAAAAGCAGGCAAAGAATGATGGGCAGCAACCAGAATTTTTTGCGTTCTTTCATGAATCCCCATAAATCTACCAGAAATTCCATGACGACCCCTTATTCTATAGTCATTCTTAAAATAACCATCCGGAATACAGCAGAGTGAAGTGGCCCGAACAGGGGGTAAATACTGGTCGACAAAAATTTATCCCCTGCCTGGGCTCCGTGCTGTCGAAATGGGCTTTTGAGAATCACACGGTAACGCACAGGTACGCTCAGTACGGCCTGTCGATATCTTTTTTCGAGTAGGTGTGATTCCGCACCCAAAGAACCGAATCCTGTCCGTTCTTCCAGTCCTTCAACCTCATTGTGTCTTTGCCGAGCATTCGCCTTATAATACCGACGGGCGTGACAATAAGAAAAAAAAGCAAAGACAGGATGATGCGGGAGGCAATCGTGCCGAATACTCTCGACAGCCCGAACCAGAGGGGTGCAAACGGACGAAAGACTGCCGGCCATATCATTATCAACACAAGGACAACGATGCTGGGAACAACCAGCGCCAAGGTTCCGGTGAAATACATAACCAGCAGCAAGATCAGCAGCAGCGCCAATCCGGCATCTCTGGCCTGATTCGGTCTTGTTTGATATTGTCGCACCTTTATCCGGGTGGTTTTTAGCGGTTGTTATGAAAAAAACTTGGAAGCAGTTTCAAAACCACTTCTAATCCTGCAAACAATTTACAACATTCAACTCAAGGTTTGAAAGGTTTTCAAACCGCTGTAAGACGTTTTGAACTTATTTCTGGCACACATCAACCCAGTGTTTCCGAAAACAGCCCAACGTTTCAAGGGAAATATATCATTGTCCCTAACACGAAATACACCTGCCTGCAAAGCACAATTAGCGCTCGATAAAACGCTTATAATTTTTTTAATTCCCGCATGACAACCGGAAATAAATTTCTGGCCATCAAGGCCGCGCCCTCTTTTGAAAAGTGGACGCGATCGACGAAGTACAGGTCCTGGTGAGGGATCAAGGCGGCATTGCCCACCCATCCTGTTTTTTCTTGCATGGCAATTTTTTCGAGAACCCTGTTGTAGCGTTGAAGACCCTCAAAAACGGCTTCTAATGTCAGCCCGGGGATGAAATTTATCACCCTGAAGATCTCCTCCTTTTTGAACCTGCTCAATCGGCGGATTTTCTCTGTTTGGGTATAATCCAGCCGGGGATCATGCAGGCTCGCAAAAGAGGACAAAATGACGGTGGCCCCACCGGCACCGGCGAGGGATACCAAACTGCGTATGTGTTGTTCAAACGTATCGACGGCCTGTGGCGGGATCTTTGAGAGCCTGCCGGTTTGTGATAATATTTTTTTTCGTTTTTCCGCCTCAAGCCGTTTTTGCTTGATTTCGCGCAGGCTATTGCGCAAGCGAACATAGGCCATGCTGTTGCCGAGCGATCGGATCAACACATTGGGCCGCTGATGAAATCCGAATGGCTTGGGATGAATGTGTGAATAATCAGGCCTGAATGATACATTATTGCGAACAGCCTTTAAGTCATTATAGAGGTGATAAATAATTACAATGTCCGGTTCAAAGGGCATTACGCGTAAAGCCAGATTCCCGATACTTTGGGCGGTGTCAAAGCCGGGCACGGCTGCATTGATAATGCTGATTTTTTTACCCGGCATCGCATTTCTTATGAGACTTCCCAAGTGACCCGGCCAATTCTGGTCGAAAGAAAGATACAGGCTTGCAGTCGTGGATGCACCGATAAAAGCAATTCTGACTTCGCCAGGGGATTTCCGATAGCGCAGGGCTTTGCGGTCCGACAAAAAACCGTGTCGATCGATATAAACAGTTGCCAGTGCCTTTTGGGCCGGATGTGAACCCGTTATGGTAACACCGGGTTTAAACGTGATGCCCGTAAACGGATGCCACTGGTACACTTCTGTAATCTCGTGATCATACGGTTCATATTCATGCAGCGCTAATGTAAAACCATTGCCCGTGAACCCCGAAACAACACGGGTGGTAATCTCAATGGCTCCGAAAACGGTGCTTGTGACCAGCAGGCTGCCAACCAGGTAAAATTTAATATCTTTTAAATTCAATCGGTCCTCCCCATTGGACAGCGCCGTGTGAAGCCTCCCCGCGGCAAGTCGCCGACGCGCCAAAGCCGCTATGGCGACGGCACGCCAAGAGACATTCTGGCATGTGTTGCTAAAAGCGAGTTCTTAGTGGTAATTACCCCGGCGGTCGGGGTATTTTTTAGATCATAGTGATTCTCAAAATAACGTTACGAAATAAGACAGAATGAAGAGATCCGGGCAGGGGGTCAATTTTTGCTGGCAAAAATTGACCCCCTGCCCGGGCCCTGTGCAATCGGAATAATATTTTGCGAATCACCCCAGACCGCCGCAAATGACTTTGAGGAATTGCTTTTAATCACTAAATTTTATCATAATAATATTCAAAATGCCACCAAGGCGGGCAAAGGCGGAAGGAGGAATAAACTTAAGTCTGCCGGATTCGACGGGTTTTTTCGATCAGGCTTAGCCGAAGCCGATTAAGCGCCGTGTGGGAAAAGATCTGCTTGTTCATCGACCGATCTTGAAAGGGGAAGTGGTATCGTTTTCCGAATGTCCCCTCCGGTCCGGCCAGACCGATACAGACCGTGCCGACGGGTTTTGCATCCGTCCCGCCGGTGGGTCCCGCGATACCGGTGGTCGAAAGACCGTAAGTCGCCCCCGCGACTTGCCTGACACCTTGAGCCATGCACGCGGCCGTTTCTTCGTGCACGGCGCCGCAGCGGTCTATTACTGCCGATGGCACGCCCAGAACGTTAAGTTTGGCGTCGTTTGAATACGCAACGGCAGACAAAAGCAGATAATCCGAACTGCCCGGAATACTCGTTATACGGTGAGATATGAGACCTCCGGTGCAGCTTTCGGCCACAGCGAGGGTTGCCCTATCCCGCCGCAGCAGCTCGCCGATCACGGCCTCCATGGAGTCGCCGCTTAAGGAAACGACGCGCTTTCCGATTTTCTGCAATATCCATTCGGAGGCTCGTGCCAGAGCGTCGTTGAGGTAATCCTCATCCGTGCTACGGGCATAGAGTTTGATATGGATTTCCGGAAACATTACCCGCAGACCCAATTTAATGTCGGAAAAATTATGTGCGAAATGGGCCAGTTTCTCACCGGTCGCCGATTCGGTTAGCCCGAATGTGACGATATTTCTGACGCCGGAAAATTCCCGCTGTTTGCCCTGAAGTTTCGCTATGCGCGGCAGAACTTGCTCTGCAAACATCAGTTGCATTTCCGATGGGACGCCGGGTAAAAAGAAAAATTGGCACCGCTGGATTTTTAACGAGAAACCGGGGGCGGTTCCAACGGGGTTTGGCAGAGGCTCGGCGCCCTGCGGCAGCATGGCCTGTTTTTCATTCGATGGGCTCAGGGGCAGCTTCCGGGTGCGGAAAAATTCTTGAACCGAAGCCAGGGCTGCCATGTCAAGAATGAGCTCAGCACCGGCAGCTCTGGCAGCCGACAAGGCGGAAACATCATCCGGGGTGGGACCCAGACCGCCGGTGACCACCGCTATGTCCGCCCGGTTGCCGATCTCGGTCATTGCGGCAACAAGGTTTGCAACATCATCACCGACACAAGTGTGACGCATCACCTCGATTCCAGCATCTTCGAGCTGTTGGGCGATATGGGCCGAATTGCTGTCCAGAACGGCACCCGAGCGAAGCTCATCGCCGGTGGATAAAATTTCTGCTCGCATACCTATAATCTCGAGTCTAATCTTGCTGTTAATTGTCGGGTGACGCCGGCGGTTTCAAGACAAACAGGGAGGGGGAGACCGGGGCATTTGCCAGATAACGGTCGATTTCGAGACAGAAACCCTCACCGGCCTCGTTGGATATTTCAAGCCGCAACGGGACCCGATAACCCTCAATATTTTTCACGCTTTTCAGTTCAGCGCGGTAGCGCAGTCCGCCGTTGCTATCAAACACCTCAATTTTTCGGGCATTCTTCTTATTACCATCCAGATAAATTTTTTCCACCACGCCGCGCCGTCTTTTTTCCAGTATCAGGACATAACCCTCAGCGGATCGGGCACGGATCACAGCCGCTGAAGAAAATTCGTACAGCGGCACCCGGCCGCGCAGAAGCTCAATGATATCGCTCGATTTAACAGGCAATGACAGGATTTTTTCGAGGCTGGCATCGGCCGTGCGTATTTTTTTGAAAGGATGATTTCTTTCGCGCAGATCGAGGTAGTAAAGGTATTTGCCGTCGGTGGCCAGCCTGGGTCCGGGCTGTCCGGAAGCAAGCACCACGATGCTGAGACGGGAAGGCCGCGCCCCGGCCCACACGACTCTCTCGGCGATTTGAACATTATCATTACGCCATAGCCGTATTTTACCAACACCTTTGAAGGTGTTTAACCCATTGTTGGTATTATTTAAGATTTCTAATAGCTTCCGGGCTTCATTTCGAGCAACGGCCAATTCTGACGGGCTCAAATCGAGCGTGGGACTCGCCCGGCCTCCTGCGCTCAAATAACTGCAGGCCTGTAGATAAAACCCGGAAAACAAGAGCAACGCTATCAGTGGCAAAGAGTGAACTGGATGTTTCATCTTATACGGGCTGTACTGATTCTCAAAATAACCTACCGAAATAAGGCCCTATGAAGAGGTCCGGGCCGGGGTAAATTTTTGTCGGCAAAAATTGACCCCGGCCTGCCCCTTGGGCAATCGGAATATTATCTTGAGAATCACTCTAATGTTCCAACCATTTTACCGAGCGGGATGCCGGCCGGATTCCAAGATTGAAGACTTGAGTCAATTGATGCGTTTGGCTGGTCGAAACCGGATTAAGCTAGTTGATGAGGCTTTTTATCTTTTTTTCAAGTTCTTCGGTATCCTTCGTCTTGTTCTTGAGTGAGCGCTGATAATATTCAAGGGCATTTTTTACATCATTTGTCTTCAGGTAGGCGTCCCCCAGATGTTCCAACATAATGGGATCGTCTGGAACGAGTTCAACCGCCTTTTTGAGCAATATTAAGGCTTCGGCATAACGGCCTTTTTTATAGTATACCCAACCCAGGCTGTCTGTAATATACCCGTCATTGGGTTTGTATTTTAAGGCTTCTTTGATGAGGCGTTCCGCCTCGTCAAGGTTGCGACCCAGGTCGGCGTA
>JASFTQ010000150.1:0-10852 GCA_050053515.1 Desulfobacterales bacterium
CACTTTCTGCACCAACGTCCCCTTAATGCTCCCTCTCCCTGCCTATCTTTGGCTTGAACAAAATCAGATAAGCGACCTATTTCCCCTGGTTCAAAATGCCGGCATAGCCTCAGCTGATGGCGCCAATCTGATGTCCAATCCGCTGAGCCCATCATCGCGCATGGTTTATATACCTGAGTTGGGATCCGGGGGAGTGAATCAGATGCATGATTGCCCGTAACGGTAAGCAAGGCAAGGCTTCAACCGGCGAAGTCCTTACACCAATCCCTGATCCAGCATGGCATTGACGACTTTTATAAATCCTGCAATGTCGGCGCCCACCAGATAATTTCCGCGATGACCGAATTCCGCGGCGGCATCCACACAGGTTTGGTGGATGTTTTTCATGATCGCCTTGAGGCGCTGATCGACCTCGGCGGCAGACCAATTCAGCAGCATCCTGTTCTGGGCCATCTCTAAACCGGATACGGCCACGCCGCCCGCATTGGCTGCTTTACCCGGCGCAAAGAGAATGTTGTTTTTCAAAAATAAGTCTATGGCTTCAGTCGAGGAAGGCATGTCAGCCCCTTCGCATACCAGCTTAACGCCGTTGCTGATCAGGTTGACGGCATCTTTTTCCTTGATTTCATTCTGGGTGGCACAGGGAAAGGCGCAGTCCGCTTTGTGGTCCCACAGTGGGTTGTAGTCCAGGGAACTGTCGGCTTCGGTGTAAAGGGTTGCGGAATATTTATCGGTGTACTCTAAAATTCTGCCACGCTTGATATTTTTCAGGCGTTTGACAAAAGCCAGTTTGCCTTTGTCGATACCTTCTTCATCATAAATATAACCGGAAGAATCGGACAGCGTCAGCACCTTACCCCCCAGCTCTATAATTTTTTCAGCGGTATGTTGTGCAACGTTACCGGAACCCGACACCAGACAGGTCTTGCCTTCAAGGATTTCATCGCGCGTGCCCAGCATTTGGGCTGCAAAATAACCGACGCCGTAACCGGTCGCTTCGGGGCGAATATAGCTTCCTCCCCAGCTTAGCCCCTTTCCGGTAATAACACCGCTGAACTCCTTGCGTTGTTTCTTGTACATGCCGAAGAGATACCCGATTTCCCTGGTACCCACTCCGATCCCGCCTTCCGGAATATCTAAATCCGGTCCAATGTGATGGGAGAGCTCACTCATAAAACTCTGACAAAAGCGCATCACTTCATTTTCAGATTTTCCTTTGGGTTCAAAGTCGGACCCGCCGATGGCGCCTCCCATCGGCAGGGTGGTGAGGGCGTTTTTAAAGACCTGCTCAAAGGCTAAAAATTTCAAGATGCTCAGATTTACCGATGGGTGAAATCGCAGCCCGCCCTTATAGGGCCCGATGGCACTGTTCATTTCTATCCGGTAGCCACGATTGACGTGGACCTGCTCCTGATCGTCCATCCAGGGAACCCGAAACATGATGACGCGTTCAGGCTCCGTGATTCTTTCCAGAAGGGCGTGCTGGACGTAGTCGGGATTGCGGTCTAAAACCGGCCGGACGGATTCTAGCACTTTTCTTACCGCCTGATGGAATTCTTTTTCTCCCGGATCTCTTGCCAATATCCATTTCATAATGTCTGCCATGATTAACCTCCTGTTGTCAGGCCCGGGGATTGATCGGTTTGCTTCCCTGCAAGCCCTGCCGTTTAAAGTGGGATTAAGGGAAGCGAATTCAGGGAGCTTCATAATCCTAAAACAGCCAATTGCTAAGAATCGATTATCTGAAAGGCCTCTTCCCTGAAGGCATCCATAACATACTGGGTTCCTGTAATTTTGGCACATTCTTCGGTCAGGGAGAAAATATCGCTTCTGCTGATGTATTTGACTTCCCAGTTCCGGGAACCGGCCATCAACTGCTGGAGTCCCACCTTGATTTTATCGGTTACGTTATAAATTCCGATGGCGCCCAACGGCAGACGGTCTATCTCGGATCCGTATTTGTTTTTTAAAACTTCATAATTCATGAAGATCTCTTCTTTGGTAAACCCGAATTTTGAAACCGTCGAAGGAAGACCCCCTTCCGCATCCTTCAACCACTTTTCGGCGTTTTTTCCGACCATGCCCGGGATCATCAGGGCGCGCCCCATGCAAACCGCTTTACAATACGGGGCGCCCAGAGCCAAGGCCTTGAATACATGGTCCTCGGAAGAAAAACCGCCGGCGAATGCAAGATCCGGCACCCGTTGGCCCTTTTGGGCTAACCGTTGGCACAGCTCATAAGCCATGGAATGAAGGTAAATGGAAGGAACCCCCCACTCCACCATCATGCGCCAGGGACTCATCCCGGTGCCGCCCGGCGCACCGTCGATGGTCAAAAGATCGATTTTAGCCTCACTGGACCAGCGGATGGCCATGGCTAATTCTCTCATCGGATAAGCGCCGGTTTTTAGGGTAATTCGCCTGGCCCCTAAGCTGCGCAGCCGCTGCACTTCATTCATGAACCCTTCTTGATCAATAAATCCGAGACGAGAGTGGCGTTCGAATTGTTTCAAGGGACCGGCCTTGAAGGCCGCCTGGAAAGCAGGGTTTTCCGGATCCGGCGTGACAATGTAACCGCGTTTTTTCAGCTCTATGGCGCGCTCCAGGGAGTTGACCTTGATCTCTCCGCCGATACACTTGGCCCCCTGGCCCCATTTTAATTCTATGGTCTCCACCCCCAGATTTTCGATGACATATTCGGCGACCCCCACGCGGGTATCTTCGACATTCATCTGGACCAGGATATCCCCGTAACCGTCGTGATATCTGCGATATTCATTTACCCGGCGGTCCATTTCGGGGGATTGGATGACTTTTCCGTAGCCGTCAAGTTTCAATGCCGGATCAATGCCGCAAACATTTTCACCGCACACCAGGGTGATCCCGCTGATGGCGGCCCCGATGGCAAAGTGTTCCCAATTTTTCCGCGCGATATCCGTGCTGCCGAGAGCGCCGGTAAATATCGGCACCTTCATTTTGACCTTGTCGGTCACGCCGAAAGATGTTTCCGTATTGACAGCCGGAAAGGTGGCCTTATCAGGGTCTGCCTCCATACCCTTGGCCCCCAGAGCATATCCCATAATGTTGAGATGGGAGTAGTCAACGGGATAGTCTTTATCCGCACCCGCGGTTACCCTACCGAAAGGCTCCGGGTACAGGAGCTCTCGCCCGCGGAAGGTCGCCTTGAACAAATCGCAGTTTCCTGTGCAACCGTCCAAGCACCTGCTGCAGATACCGGATTGGGGGGCAACATCACGGGAGCGGTTCTTTGTCTGAAGTGCTTCATTGGCATTAGCTCGTTGAAGGTTCATCTAGTTCCTCCTATTTTCATTGATGCGTTTACAGCTAAAAACAATTCATGTTCCGATATTGTAACTGGCATCCATTGTCAACTTCGATTTTTCATTCCGGCTGTGAAATTTTCAGAGTGCGGATGTCAAAATAATGTTCCAATACAAAGCAGAATGAAGAGGGGCGGACAGGGGGTAAATTTTTGTGAAGCCTCCCGCCTTAAAAGGCGGGGGTTCTGCCGTTCGGCAGTGCTTCGCAGCCCGGAAAGGAAGATATCTGTTTCAGATAGCTTCCCTTTGAACAGGGAAGCGAACCGGTCGTTTAGATCGGAATATTATTTTGGCAATCACTCTAAAATCATGAACGCCCCGGCCGGATAGGTTTACCGGGCATCGACACCGGGACCGCTGCCACCGGCTCGATGACCCGCATGCTTTTCCATTTGCCGTTCAGAAAACGCAAATAAAATACGACGCCGAGGGTGCTGATATACGCCGTGGCCAGAATCCAGGAGACCAAGAGACCGGATTTGAAGACGACAATCGCCAGATAAGTGGGGATTATCAACACAAACAGTGATATAGCAACGGTGGTAAACATCACGAAGCGGGTATCACCGGCGCCCTTGATGGCGGAACAAAAAATGATATTCATCGCGTCGAAGATTGAGTAAACCGCCACGAACCGCAACAGGATGACACTGAAACGGTATATCTCGGCAAACCCTTGCGGTTCAGCCTGCAAGGAAAACGGCACCACAAAGATATCAGGCACCAGGACATAAGCGGCTGCAACGCTGGCCATATATCCAAATGCCAGGTGGAATCCGGAATAGGCGCTGGTCTGGGCAAGTTGAGGGTTTTCGGCACCGATATACTGGCCGACCAGCACCGAGATCGCAATGCCGCAGCCGATCATGGGCATGAAAGCCAGGGTGTTGATATTGAAGGCGATATTGGTAGCGGCCAGACCGACGGTTCCCAAGCGACCCACCAGCAGCACGAAGGCCGTAAAACCGGTCATTTCCAGGAAAAACTGCACCCCCGAGGGGAAACCGAATCGCATCAACCGTATAAATAACTCCTTCTCCGGCCGCCAACCTTTTATCGTATGGTAAATTTGATTATTGCCCCCGGAAGACATCATGGTCAGGAATACCAACAAAGAAAACACACCGGCCAAAACAGTGGCAATCCCCGCGCCCCTGATGCCCATCTCGGGAAAACCCCAGTGGCCGAATATCAGGACATAATCGAATATCAGATTCACGGCCGTTGCGAATATATTGACCCACATCACCGGCCAGGTCTTGCCCCTGCCGCTGTAAAACCCCGAGAGTGCATAGGATGCTATGTAGAACCCCCCGCCCAGGCATAAAATCCGGAAATAGACAACCTCATGGTGTTGAACCAGCGGGTCGTGGCCGACCCATTTGAAAATAAGGGTTGCCAGGGGGATGGCGCATAGCAGAACCAGCCCCCCGGAAATTGACACATAGACTGCCTGCCAAAGCGCGGGACCGATCCGTTGGTATTGTTGGGCGCCGTAATATTGCGCCACGAAAGTGCTCACGTAACCCGCCGTGCCCATGAAGATACTCACAATCGAGAAATGCAGCATCCCCGCCGGCATGGCGGCCGCAATGGTTTCCGGCGAATACCAGGCCAGAAACATCCGATCCACAAAATGCTGCACGGACCAGCTGGCCGTGCTTAAAATCAGCGGGATGGCGATCACAAGGACTTCGCGGTATCCTCCTTCCATATGCCATCTGTTTTTCAGGGACTGCATTTCCATCTATTAATACATAAAAATCAGGTTCCGGGGTTTCTGCTTCCCGCCAGATGAAAAAATGAAATAACTCAGGGGTCGGGGTGTTTTTTTCACGACAAGCTGATTGATTCTGCGCTTCCAACTGGCCGAGGGCTATTGCCGCCGAGAAAGGCGAAACACGGTGTCGGTTATTGTTGGCGTGAACGTTTTAAATATCCGGCAGTAAAATGCAAGGCAGTTGCCGCTGTCGGGCTTGGCAGACAACAACCCGGCATCTTGCCGTGCCGTCAACGCCCACCGGAAGAGCTGGCAGTTTCAATCTCCTATAACAAGCTGAAAGGCCAAGACGACACGATTGTTTCAAGCGTTGCACTTGCAGCCGGGTGCAAAGCACCCGGCTGTATGGCAAGAAAAAAATACCCCGACCCCTGAAATAAATGTCTGTCTGGTCAAAGACGCTCAAAACACAGCCGAGGCTTTAAATCACAGGTATGTATGAAAAGCAAGGAGGGATGTTGGGGTATCGAAAGTTTTAGCACAATCCTGCGCAAAACAAAATTCAAGGAGTTGTCACCCCATCTTTAAACTCCTTGGAAACCAAACGACCGGGAGGCCTCACTTTTCCTGGAATATCCATACGCCGTCCCAGTCGGGGGCAGGGGGCTGTGCCAGCAGTTGCCGGCAGCGGGCGAGATAGGCCTGACAGGGCGGATCGCTTACGGCACCCCGCTCGAAACGGGCACACGCCTTTTGGAAATCTCCCCGGCGATAAAGGTCCAGCCCCTGACAAAAACATTTTTGCGCCTTGGTCAGCCGGTAGCCTTTTTCCCCCAATACCTCAAAAATCTGGATAGCGCGCGACCGCCCCTTTACAGCCAGGTGATCAATCGGGCGGGTTACAAACTTGTGCGCGATTTCCTGATGGGTGGATTCACCGATCAGAATTTTCGTATGATACGCTTTATTAAGGCTTTCCAAGCGTGAGGAAATATTGACCTCATCTCCGATAACCGTAAAATCCATTCGTTTTTCAGAGCCGATATTGCCCGAAAGAACTCTGCCCGTGCAGATGCCGATGCCGATTTCGATGGGGCTGTGGCCCAATGCCTTGCGCTGGGCGTTAAAACCGGCCAGTACCGATTGCATACGCAGGGCTGTTCTAACCGCCCGTTCGGCGTCGTCATCCTGGGCGTAAGGAACGCCAAATACGGCCATGATGGCATCACCAATGTATTTATCCAGCACACCGCGATGTTGGAAAAT
Source organism: Desulfobacterales bacterium (assembly GCA_050053515.1). GTDB lineage: Bacteria > Desulfobacterota > Desulfobacteria > Desulfobacterales. The sequence continues at coordinate 6,328 of JASFTQ010000150.1, forward strand.
GATATCCACCATAATGCTAAAATACTGATTGAGGATCTCCACGGTTTCTTCAGCCGTGAGTTTCTCGGCCAAGCCTGTAAAGCCGCGGATATCAGAAAACAAAATGGAAGCTTTGCTGCGAACACCCCCCAGTGCTTGTTTATCAGGATCATCCAGCACTTTTTCCACGATATCCTTGGCCATATAACGGGTCAGGGTGCTCTTGATCCGCTTTTCTCGGCTAATGTCTTCAAAAACAAGAACCAGGCCCTGGTACTCACCGATATGGTTGATCAGCGGCAGAAAGTTAAGGTTGACGGAATGCTGCCGCTTGGCACCCAGAGACATTTCCACATCATAATCGGCCACAGATTGATGGGTCGCATAGACACTGTCGATGCGATTTAGGATGTGTTTATTGGCACCCGCCAAAACTTCGCTGATTTCTTTTTGAACGATGGCCTCGGAACCCTCCTGAAAGAGGCTAACGGCGGCCCGGTTGGCCGTAACCACCCGGGATTCATTGTCCAGAGTGATGATACTGTTGGTAATGCTTTCTTGAACGCTTTCCAGGTAGTTCTTCATGTTCAAGGTCAGCTCGTAGAGCTGGGCATTCTCCAGGGCCACAGCGATTTGAGAGGAAAACGCCTGAAGTAGATCCACATCCCCCCTGTCAAACACCCCCTGTCTTTTGTTTATGGCCTGGGTAACGCCGATGATTTTTCCTTCCCGATTGATGACCGGAACACAGATAACACTTTTTGTTTTGTAACCGGTTAGCTGGTCGACATTTGGATTAAAACGGTCATCTTTGTAGGCATCCTCTATAATCAATACCCGGCCGCTGGTTGCAGCATAGCCGGCCAACCCTTCCGAAGACGGAAAACGGATCTCAGAGACCTCGGCTTCCAATGCCACCTTGGACCACAGTTCATGGGTGTCGTGATCCAGGAGAAAAAGCGAGCTGCGTTCGGTGTCAAGAATTTCCGAAACTTTCCGGATGATATTGCCGATGAGTGTTTCCAAATCCAGCGTTTGTGACAGAGCGGTGGCCACATCCAACAGGATGGCCATTTTTTCATGACTGGCCATGATTTTCTTGTACAGTTGAAAATTTTCAATGGCAATGGTGGTTTGATAGGCAAAGGCCTGGAAAAGGGCCTCATCGTCCTTGCCGAAATCCCCTGTTTTTTTGTTGATGACCTGGATGACGCCCAGGGTCTCTCCCTGCAAATTTATAATCGGCCCGCACAAAATCGAGCGGGTCCTATAACTGGTGCGTTTATCGACCTCCGGGTTGAAACGCGGGTCGGCGTAGGCATCCTTGATATTCAGCAGCTGGCTGTGCTGGGCAACCCAGCCCGCGATACCCGTGCCTATGGGGATTCTGATCTCTCGGCTTTCTTCCCCTTCCGCCACCTTGGACCACAGCTCCCCGGCAACTGCATCAATAAGAAAGAGCGTGGCGCGATCAGCGTTCATCACCTTGCTGGCAATCAGTACGGTCCGATCGATGAATTCTTCGATACTCATTCGAAGCGCCAGTATTTCCGACATGTCCAGAAAGCTGCGCAGGTTCATCAGCGATTTTTCAATGGTCCGCCCCTTTTGGACAATCTCCTGAAATCGAATTGTCAGCCGGTCTAATCGACTCGTCACGATGCGCAGAAAGTTTCTGGCCAATGAAGGCGCATAATCAAACGCTTTTTTTAACTCCTCATAACTGATTCGGATCACCTGAGAATCGACAAGGGCACGCACGGAGGCCGATCGTCTACCCTGTGAAAAAAACCCCATTTCCCCGACACATTCCCCCGGGCCCAGTATTCCCAGACTTATTTCCTCGTCAAATTCTCCAATACGATAGACGAGGGCTTTACCCTTAACGATCAAAAAAAGACAGTCCCCGGTGGTTTCCTGATGGATGAATGTCTCGCCGGCCCGCAAATTTTGTTCATGCACCGATTCGGAAAAATTTTTTAAATTATCAGGACTCAAATCGCCGAACAATTCACTGATTTTCAAAAGGTCGGCCCTTTGAAGCTGAACCGCCTCCATCAGGTTTTTGCGGGTAATCGCCTTTAAATCCAGCAACACCTCACCCAGAAGCTTTTGGACACCCTTAAACGCCAATTTTTGTTGCAGCTTTAATCCGTGATTAATGGTGTCAAGATCGCAGGAAAGGTATTGTCCGATTTTTTTGGGAGCGAGCAGGTTTTTATGATCACCAGGCATGAAGACGGTCTCCATGTAATTTTGGAGAATCTTAGACAAAAAAATACAATAAATCAATAGACGCGCCGTCTCGGGCCGGGTCCTATCAAATTTCGCAATGGAGCGGGTGGGGGCGGCTGACCGGTGAGTGCAAGATGAAACCGTTTGACAATTGTTGCCGCGCTGTTGCCCAAATCCTTTTTCACTTTGTCTAAAACGTTTTTGATTCCCGCCTACCCGGGGGATTGCAGGCGCTTTGAAAACCCGTCTGGCCTTCAAGCGGGACTCAAACAGGTTCAAAGCGCTGATCTTCCACTTGGCTAAGATTGATGAGCAAAAACGCTTTAATGAACGCTCAAAAAGAATAGGGCAACGGCCCGTTACCTAATGATACACATAAATGTTTGACTAATATGCAATACTCGCATAAAAGCCAGGTCTGATGCTACGGCATCAAACTAGAAGCTATCTCAAAAATGCATCCAACGCCCCATTATCCGCAGGAGTGCTTTGGCGGACAGCTCTTTTTTAGTATGTTACACATGACGCCTGCGGCCTCCCGCGCTTTACCCGCCGTTATTGTGGCGGGCTTGCCCGTGAACGCAATCTGCATTTTTGGGATAGCTTCTCATGTAAACAGCAATCTTTAATAAGCAAATGATTTAAGGCGGCCCTCATGAAAGCCAAAGAGCATTTTACATCCTGGTTTTGTTTCTGGAAACCTTCGGTGGCCAGAAAGATTACCTTCTATTTTCTGGTCTTCGGTCTGATTATTTTTGTAATCACCTCTGCTTTTTACATGGTAGCGGCCAAAAAGCATTTTACCCGTGCCACCAGCCGCTTGATCCAGCATCATTTCTCCCAGCTGGAAAACAGCAGTAAGCCTGATTTTATCTGGCATGCCGTCAATCAAACCCAGCCGGACCTGTATGATTTGATGCAATTGCTGACCCATTTCTCTTCCGGTTTTTATTCAATTGTCGACCTGTCTATCTACGGCAGGGTAGGCCAACGGGGTTCCTGGTATCGATTATCGTTTGATGACACCAAAGTTCTGCGCGCCGGTCCGATCAAGGATGCGGCCACCGAAAAATTGGATCGCAGGCTGGCCAGACGGTTTGTCCACCAACAGATGAGTTTTTTTGAGACGCAAGACGCGCTTTCCATGTTTGTCAATATTTCCAATCCCAACGATACCAATCAGTACTTTTTTAAGATAGAAATGGGTAGTGAGGGATTTGCAGCAATTATGCGCAAAGAAGTCGTCTATTTTATTCTGATGCTGATTATCGCCCTGGTCCTCTCCCGCTTTCTGGGCTATTATTTTGCCCGCAAAATTTCGCGTCCCATCGAAGAGCTTTCGGAATTTGCGGCCAATGTGGCCCAGGGAGATCTCTCCAAATCCGCTCCGGTGAGCACCCGCGATGAAATCGGCGAACTTGCCAGAAGTTTCAACACCATGATCGATGGGCTGCGGGAATGGGAGCGGATAAAAATTATCGAGTTCGAATTGGAGAAGGGCCAGCAGATTCAAAGGGAATTTTTGCCCAGCAGTATCCCGAGCCTGCCCAACTGGGATATTGCCGCCTGTTTTTATCCCGCCGGCAAGGTCTCCGGTGATTTTTACGATGTCTTCATGCTGCCGGATGGCTGTGTGGGGCTGGTAATCGCCGATGTGTGCGATAAGGGTGTCGGTTCGGCCCTGTACATGGCCTTGTTCCGCAGCCTCATTCGAGTATTCGCAGAACAAGGGGCGCCTTATACGGAGCCGGCATCGGCCGTCATCAGGGCGGCCGGTGGCGGCATCGAACCGGCATCGGAATCGGAAAAAGAACAATTGATGCGGCTCACAGCAGTTCCCTTCACCAACAATTACATAGCCCAAACCCACGGGGAAGAGGGCATGTTCGCCACTTTATTTTTCGGGGTGTTGAATCCCCGCACCGGTAAGATGTGCTATATCAACGGCGGCCACGAACCGTTGTATGTCCTCAGCTCAGGCGGTATAAAAACCAATCTCAAACCGACCGGCCCGGCGCTAGGATTGATGCCGGATCCGGCCTTTGAAATCCAGCAAATTCAAATTGAGCCCGGTGACATGTTGGTCGGCTTTACCGACGGTGTCACTGAAGCGCGCTCCCCAGCCGATGAACTGTTTACCCGCAATCGATTGTTGTCGCTCTTGGAACAACCTATCGTCTCGGCAGCGGAATTGCTGGAACGCGTCAAAACCACGGTGTTTAAATTTATCGATGTGGCCCCCAGAAACGACGATGTCACCATGCTTGCCATCCAGCGCGCCTCCGGCATCTCAGCCTAATTAATCCGCCCT
>JASFTQ010000151.1:0-10621 GCA_050053515.1 Desulfobacterales bacterium
ATGTTTTGTCCAAGGCTATCACACCGCTAAACTGCGGCAAGTATTTGTTAAGAAAAACTATTAGAAATCCAAGGTGATTTCAAATGTGAAGCTCCCCGACCCAAGGGGCGGGGCTTGCAAGGAAGCGAACCGGTCAAGTTACCACAGGCCCTATTGTCATAAGACTCCTGGTTATAAAAATCGGATAGCGTCCGAATTTTCAAATAGCGGATAGTAATTTCTGGGCATGAAGGGCAGCAGAGAGCCTGTTCGGTCACCGCCCTCTGCTGCGAGTTATATTGGATTTCATCCCAACTTATCTAGCATATTTAAACCAATCGGTGCCGATAAACCACTTATTGTAAATTTTATCGAACCGGCCGTCTTTCTTGATATCTTCCAAGAAGCTGTTGAGAAATTTGAGGAAATCCGGATCGTTTTTGCGAATGGCCCAGGCAATGGGTTCTTTGGTAAAGGGCTTATCCAGAAAGATCAGCTGATCCGATGGGTGCATGGCAATAAACACGGCATTAAACGGTAAGTCATAGACAAATGCATCCGCTGTGCCTTTGAGCACCCGCATGGCACCCTCGACTTCCGTATCGGCGGTTTCATAGGTAGCCTTGGGAATCAACCGCTGCACGGCTTCCTCACCGGTGGTGCCGGGTTTGGATACCACAACGAACTTAGAATCATTGAGGTCCTTGTAAGATTTGACGGTACCCTTATGCCTGGCATTGAGCAGCACGGTTTGGCCCACAGTCATGAAGGGATTGGCAAAATCCACTTGTTTCTTACGCGCCTCGGTGACAGACATCCCACCGAAAATTACGTCGAAACGACCTAATCTCAGGGCCGGAATTATGCTGGGCCATAAGGTGTCAACAAATACCGGTTTGACCCCCAGGGCCTTGGCCATCTCAATCCCGATATCGATATCAAAACCGATCAAGCTGAGTTGACGGCCCTTGCGCCGAAATCCTCCGTGGCGGATCTCCTTTTGACGCAACCCGCTGCGCTTGTCAATCATCTCAAAAGGCATATACCCCGCCTCCAAACCGATACGCAGTTCACCACGTCGTAAAACACCTTCTAAAGTCGAGTCTTTGGACAATTCCACGTCTACGGCTAGCGCCGGCGCACCTCCTTGCACCATCCATAGAACGGACAGAATGAATACCATTATCATTTTAAAACGGATAGTCTTAAACATGTCCGTATCTCCTTTATGGTTTTGTCTTGGACGGTTGTACCCGATGGCCTGTCATCCTTTTATGCAGCGCCAAGTTCAGCCGCCATGTCGGGTGCTTCGGGTTTTTCCTCCAGTGGATGAATGGTAATATTGAACCAGCCATAGACCATGGAGACAATCGGTGTGAGCCAACAAAAAAAGTTAAATGGCAAATAGGCGATGGTTGGCACACCCAAAGTGGCGGCTTGGTAAGCGCCGCCCGAGTTCCACGGCACAAGATTGGCCGTTACCGTAGCACTGTCCTCAACAGCGCGGGACAAGTTTTTGGGGTGCAGACCCTTGTCGACATAGGATTGGGCGTACATCTTGCCGGTCATTACAATGGCCATGTATTGATCGCACAGAATTAAGTTGGACGCGACGGCAGTCAGGATGGTGGATGTAATCAAGGAGCCGGTAGATTGCGCTTTTTTTAGTACTACCCTCACGACGACGCGTAGTTGATTGGTCTTTTCCATAATTCCGCCGAACATCATGGCACAGATCACGAGTGACACGGTGTACATCATGGATTGGAAACCCCCTTTGGTCAGCAGGTTATCGACTGCTTCAACACCGCTGTTGCTGGCATAGCCGCCGTAAGCGGCTGACAGCAGCTTGCCGAAGGTATTCCCCTGAAAGATTGCCCCCAGAAGGCCGGCGGCTAGAATTCCGATCACAATACCCGGGACAGCCGGAACTCTTCGAATCGCCAAAACCATGATAATAATCGGGGGAAGCAGCAAAAGGGGATTGATGCTGAATTGTGCGTCGATGCCGGTCAGAATTTGATTGACACTGTCCAATTTTGCCTGCCCGCCGCCGTAAAAAAAGCTCAGCACAAACTCGATCACCAGAGTTATGCCATAGCTAAGGCCGGTTGTATAGCTCATGTGTTTGATGTGCGTATAAAGATCGGTGCCCACCATAGCGGGTGCCATGTTGGTGGTGTCGGAAAGTGGCGACATTTTATCTCCAAAATAGGCACCGGAAAGCACCGCTCCGGCAACCACCGGCAGCGGGAATCCTAATCCAGCGCCGATACCGATCAAAGCAATACCGATGGTCCCTGAAGTGCCCCAGGAGGTACCGGTGGCCAGAGAGGTGATCGAACATATAATCAAAGTAGCCGGCAGGAATATTTTAGGATGCAAGATTTTCAGACCATAGTAGAGCATCGTGGGAACCACGCCGCTTAAGATCCAAACGCCGATAAGAATGCCGATAATACTTAAAATCACAATGGCCTGCAGCGCATTGGTGATGCCGTTGAGCATGCCGGTTTCAACTTCTTTCCAGCTGAAACCGGCTCGCAGACCGATTATCGCCGCTACGAGCACGCCGAGCAGAATCGGAACATGGGCATCTGTTTCATAGCGGACGATCGCCAGACTGATAAAAAGAACCAGTCCCAGGATCGATATCAAGGCTTCCCAGAGATAAGGGTCACGCTTTTCACGTTTGGCTGCCATGGTTTTTCTCCTTTAATTGTTGGGTGGGTTATATCATTTACTTCAACTGGCTTTAATTAACATCACGGGGACTTTGGCCAGTCTGGAAACTTTATCAGCGACCGAGCCGAACATCAGTTTTTGTCTTCTTTTTCCGGTACCCATGACAATAAGATCAATCCCCTCGGATTTTGCATAGTCTAAAATTTGCCGGTAATGGGTCCCGGTAACTACGAGAGCGTTCGCAATCCGAATGCCCTTTAAATGCTGCTGTTTAAACGCTTCGAGTTTTTGCTGTGCTTGCAGCAGTAGCTTGTCTTCAAAGTCACTGGCAATGCGCTTAAAGTCGGGTTCCGGTGATTCGGACACATAGGTGTCGACGAACCACTCAAAACGGCGCAAAACATGCAGCAAGTGGACCTGGGCATCGAGTTGTTTGGCCAGGGTTACCACATATGGGGCCACCTTGGGTGAAATATCCGCAAGAGCAACCGGGTAGAGAATATTCTTAAATTCTGCCATAAGCGCCTCCTTTATGTGTGAAGGGATCCTATTGGGTATATTTTAGCCCCGGTCCCGAGATAACCGCCCGGTTCACCTCGGACATAAGCAGGACTCTCAAAAGCGCATCGCGCTGGTGTCTAATACTTTTCGTTTCGCATGCTCTAAGTCTTTAATACACTGGAAATGATTTCCAAAGCCCACTGGATTTGATCTTTGGAAATGACCAAAGGTGGAGTAAAGCGAATGGTGTGATGGTGGGTTTCTTTGCACAGTAGCCCATTTTCTTTTAGTTTTTCGCAGTATGGTCTGGCACCACCGGCTTCCGGATGAAATTCCAGACCAATCATCAAACCTTTTCCCCGAACCTCCTTGATGTAAGGGTTTGAAATCTGTCTGAGGCCTTCTAAAAAATAGGTGCCCATTGATGCCGCATTTTCGATGAGCCCTTCTTCCACCAGTACCTTCAAAGCTGCCCGGGCAACCGCACACGCCAGCGGATTCCCTCCGAAAGTGGAGCCGTGTTCGCCGGGCTGGAGCACATCCATTATTTCGGTGGTGGACAGAACCGCGGATACTGGATAAAAGCCCCCGGACAGCGCCTTGCCGATCACAGTCAAGTCCGCTTCTATGCCATCATGCTCTTCTGCCAGTAATTTGCCGGTACGGCCCAAACCGGTTTGGACTTCATCCAGTATCAAGATGACATGGTGTTCTTCACAGATTGATTTCACTGTTTTGAGGTATCCTTTAGGTGGAATGATCACACCGGCCTCTCCTTGAATCGGCTCCACCAGGAAAGCGACCGTGTTGGGGGTTATTGCCGCTGCCAAGGCTTGCGCATCACCGAAAGGAATCACCTTGAACCCTGGTGTGAATGGACCGAACCCGTTGTGCGAATTCGGGTCTGTACTGAAACTGACGATGGAGATGGTCCGACCGTGAAAATTGTTTTCACATACGATAATCTCGGCCTGGTCCTCAGGAACGCCTTTGACCGTATACCCCCACTTGCGAACAGTTTTGATAGCAGTCTCCACGGCTTCAGAACCGCTGTTCATGGGCAGCACCTTGTGAGAACGGGTCCGTTGACAGATTTCTTTGTAAAAAGGCCCGAGTTGATCGTTGCGAAAGGCCCGCGATGTCATGCTCAGCCTATGCGCCTGATCCACAAGCGCCTGCATGATTTTCGGATGACAATGTCCTTGGTTAACTGCGGAGTAGGCGGACAGACAATCCATGTATTTCTTGCCTTCCACATCCCATACCCAGACCCCTTCTCCCTTGCTGAGTATTACATCCAGCGGGTTGTAGTTTTTTGCTCCAAATCGGTCTTCAAGATTAATAAGCTCTTTTGTTTTCAATTTGACTGCTCAATCGTTTCGTTTATTTTGACACTTCTCTTTTTCAACTGCTCTATGAATAAATCACAAGGCACGTCTGTGGCCGGTGAAAGAACTCCTTTTTTTGTTATTTCACCCTTCACGATCATCTCTGCGGCGATACAGGCAGGATAGGCAACGCCCGTACTCATAGCCATTAAGCCCGTCACCAAATCTCTTTCAAGCATAAGAGAGCAAGTCAATGTTTGTTGCTTACCTTGCCTAACCCCCTCGACCTTGTTCACCATAACTGCTAGATCTTTTTCACCGTCATTATACTGCAGTTGAGGCTCGAGCAGTTTAGCGACCATTTCAAACGGTGATAGCTCATAAGGCAACCCCTTGATGGGCGTGTCGCTCAAAAAGCCCAATTTTTTCATTGGGTTCCAAAATGCACACCAGCCGGGCCATCGAAGTGTATACCTCCCGGTTTCGCAAAGCTTATCCGCAATTTTCAGCAATTTGGCATAATGTACGGCATCACCATTTGGAATGGCCTCCAGTGTTCCAAGCCCTGGAAATTGGATGTGGTGAATAAATGGATTCTCATGTTGGTCTTTCGCCGGGATGTGTATAAGTTCAGAATCCGAGATAAGCGTTGCATCTCTTTTCTGGCTTTTCAGTACTGCACTAATATTCCAGCTAAGTTTGTATTTGAGGGGATTATCACATGCCGCCTTTTCAGGGATCCCTCCACAATATGAATTGAGCTTAAATACCTCGTCGAAATATTTAAGGCTGTAATTGTAAATGATCAGGTCAATCCCTGGATCAAGGCCGCATTCCGGGATGATGGAGATTCCCTTTTCTTGGGCTGCCTGCTCGAGATCAAGAATATCATATGCGTAGTTGGTGTTGACAAGATGAACACCACTTTTTATGGCGGCCACGGCAACGGTCCGAATACAGTGGGGTGGCAAAAAATCAAGGACGACATCAAACTCTTCAGCCATTTTAGATGCCAATGCGTTTTGGTCATTCGCATCTATCCGGACGACCTGAACTTTGGCCTTGCTGATAAAGTCAAAGGAATCAACGAGCTCGGGTTGAATATCCGCACAAGTCACATGGTCAACACTTGGATTTCGTGATAAATCGTAAAGTGCTGCTCTTCCTTGAATGCCGCAGCCGCCTAAAACGAGCGCTTTCATTGGATCACTTTTTTACGCATCTTTTTATGAGAGCCAAATTTATTGAGCTACATCTGCATATCCTTTCACGCCAACAGTTTCTCCAATTCTTTCGCAGTGTGCTTTGCAAGTCCTAAAGTCTCCATCGTGCGCCTGGCTTCACCCAGGTAATCTCGATTCATCAACTGAGAAACCAGGGTGATCACCGCCGACATAACCGGTGTCGCTACCCCGACCTGTTCCCCAAGTTTCTGGAGGAACACCAGACCATAACCCACATCTTCATTGAAATACCGGTAATCCAGACTACTCTGGGCTTTGACCCCCTCGAATCCCGGCGCGGTGATAAACCCGTTGTCATACGTGGCTTCTGTCATATAGCCCTGCATGACGCCTAATTCCGGATCGGGAATGACCTCCACGCCTAATTTTTTTCCAATGGCAATCCGTTCTCTGTCAACCGCTTCGATCAGCCTACCGACCGCGGGAGTGACGCCCTCGTGATAAAATTCGAAATCACCCATGGTGCGTTCGAGTAGCGCGACATTCATGAGTGTAATCGCGGGATGAATGACCGGGTTGCCGTTCTGTAAGCTGGTCTGGAGTATATTCTTTGCCGTGCTCATCGTCGGATAGACATCGCGCACCTGCTCCAACACATAATTGGTAATTTGCGCCGGAACCGCCGCCAGGAAAAACCCGCCTTTGAGCTTGTTAAAAATCCTGATTTTGCCCGGTTCAAGCAGTCGAACGGCATATGGCAGCGTCGAGGTCTCTGCAACGACAATGTCAGCATCCCGAAGATCCAGCCCCGCGCCGTTTTTAAATTCAACACTGCCACCACAGGAACTCGGGCAAACGATCACGATCTGCCCTTGCTTGAGGTATGATTTACAGGCTTTGGCAAAGGGTCTGGTGCTGTACGCCGGACCAACTGCATATATGATATCAGCTCCATCCAACGCTTTTTCAATCTCGTGTCCGACAGAGGCCACAGGCTGAAAGCCTTCAAGCATGCCCTCGCATTGAATGCCTCCGCTGTTTTGGACAGCCTTAATATTCTCCGGGAATTGTTCAAAATCAAATAGCCTGACCTGATGGCCGTGGGCCGCGCAGTCGAATGCAACGGCACAGCCTCCGCTTCCCGAGCCCAATACAGCGATGTTCATATTGTTATCCTCCTGATTCCTTTGAGTGAGTGATAGGAAATCGCCTTTAATATATCGTTTTGCTGATCTCTATGAAGCTCAAGTTACAACAACGTAATCGGATATAAGACTCGATTTAATTTTCCAGGAACTTCAGCCTTATACCCCTTGGCACGACAGCCATATGTCAGTGTCGAGGTTTCAGCCTTCAGCTTTTTGGGGTTCGAGTCACGCTATTTTTTGCCCTTAGATTTTTTTCCTCCCTTGGCCTTTTTGGGGTTTTTACCCTTACCTTTGGCTTTCTTTTTGGCCTTTTTTTTGGCTTTTTCTTTTTTCTTTTTCTTTTTCTTGGCTTTTTCTTTTTTGGCCTTTTTCTTCGCTTTTTTCTTCTTTTTAGCTTCGGCCTTCTCAGGCTCAGCCGTCTTTACCTTCTTTTCTTCCTTTTCTTCAGCCTTCTCAGGCTCAGCCGTCTTTACCTTGTTTTCTTCCTTTTCTTCGGCCATGGTCGACTCCTTTCGGGTTTCCCTCTGTTTGGCAATGGTTGTAGGTGACATTTTGGAAAAGAATTCTGATTGCAAGGTATCCGCAGTCGCGACGGTGGCTTCCATCAGTGCTGTTTCGCTCGCGTGAACCCGCACGATGAGCATCACGATTCTCAGACACCAACCATCGCTCCATTTGGGGTTAAGTTAACACCCAATCAGTGGGTAAGAATCGATTGCAGGAAAAATTTGCCCCGCTCGGTTTGGGGGTTGGTAAAAAAATCATTTGGGGGTGCGACCTCGATGATCTTGCCTTCATCCATGAAGACGACCCGGTTAGCCACCTCTCGGGCGAACCCCATTTCGTGGGTAACCACCATCATGGTCATTCCTCCCGTGGCCAGAACGCGCATGACGTCGAGGACTTCATTGATCATCTCCGGGTCCAGTGCCGATGTGGGCTCGTCAAAGAGCATAATTTTAGGGCGCATACATAAGCCTCTGGCAATAGCCACGCGCTGCTGTTGCCCCCCCGAGAGTTGGGCCGGATGGTGGTCGATGCGCTCTCCCAATCCCACCCGGTTAAGCGTTTCTCTACCGAGTTTTTCTGCCTCTTCTTTCGGTACTTTTCTGACCTTGATGGGTGCAATGGTCACGTTTCCCAGTGCCGTCATGTGAGGGTATAGATTGAAGGATTGGAAGACAAACCCGATCTCCGCCCGAATCTTGGTCATGTTGGTCTTTTTGTCATGCACCGCCATGCCATCGACAACAAGTTCACCTTCCTGGATGGGCTCCAGGCGGTTGATACAACGAATCAGGGTGCTCTTGCCCGAACCACTCGGACCGCAGACCACGATGACCTCTCCCTTGTCAACCTCCAGATCGATGTTGTTGAGAACATGAAGTTCCCCGTACCATTTGTTTACATTCTTAAAAGAAATCATGAACCTTTTCCCCTTTTGGTTTACGCCATTTTTTACAACGACAATGTCTTTCCCACCTTAGAGCCTGGTGGATACGACCGTCATCCGCCTTTCCAGGAAACCGGACAGATTGATTAACGGATAACAGATGGCGAAGTATAAAAGCCCCACAAGGCCGAAAACCATTAGACCTTCCGGGATGCGTTGCACTGTCAGCCAGCCGACTCTGGTGATATCGACCACGCCAATGGCCGAGACGACGGATGAATCTTTGACCAGAAGAACATACTGTCCCACCAAGGGGGGCAAAATGGACCTTATGGCCTGGGGCAAAACAATAAATCTAAGCTGCTGGTAATGAGAGAGCCCGGAGGCGGTGGCGGCTTCTCGCTGGCCTTTGGATACGGCGAGGATACCGCTGGCGACGATCTCAGTGATGAAACTGGCCGTTAAATTGGTCAGCGCGATTACCGCTGCCGGGAAGGCTTCCAGCTCTATGCCGATACCGGGCAGAATAAAAAAGATGACAAAAATTTGCACCAGAAAGGGTGTGCCACGGATGAGATCCACCCACGCGCCGACGATCATACGGGCAGGCTTGTTGCGGCCGGCCCGTATGATGCCCCCGAAGAAGCCGATGATGGTCCCCAAGATCAGGCTCAAACCGGAAACTGCGACGGTCATCCAGAGCCCCTTGATGAAGAACGGCAGACTGCGCATCAGTTCGTTAAAATAAAAACCCCACATAGTTTATCCCTCGTGTCTCAATGCGCTTCCCGGAAGATCAGTCGTTTTTCAGACCAATTGGAGAAAGCCTTGAGCATATAATAAATAATCAGATAAAAAGCCGCTGTGGTCAGGAACCCTTCGGCAGGCGTGAATCGTTCCGATGTGAGCACCTGGCCGGCCCGCGTCAGCTCCATAATTGAGATCAATGAGAGCAGCGACGAGTCTTTTACCAATATGATGGCCTGGCCCAGCATGGGCCGGATCGTGTTGCCAAGCGCCTGCGGTAGAATGATATAACGCATGCGCTGAAAATAGCCCAAGCCGGAGGCAATTCCGGCCTCGATCTGCCCGAAGTCAATGGCCTGAATTCCCGCCCTGATGATCTCGGCATAATAGGCCCCGCTGTTCAAGACCAAAGCAATAACGCCGGTAACCCATTCCGGAAGCATGATGCCCATCGACGGCAAACCGAAATAGAAAAAATAGAGCTGCGCCAGCAGAGGTGTGGACCGGATGCTTTCGATATAAACCCCGGCAATGCCGCGCAGGATTCGTGATTGACTCAGCCGCATGGCACAGGCGATGATTCCCACCACAACCGCGCCAAGCAGTGACAAACCAGACAGCCAAAGGGTGGCCAGGAAGCACTGCCCATAGAGCGGCAAATATTCCCAAATGATTCTGAAATTGAAACCTTCTAGCATATCTTACACCCTTGTCAGCGGTTCGATTCAGCGCGGTGTGAGCCGGAGCAGCCGGCTCACACCGGATAAAATGTAATGCGCCCGCGAAGCAACCCGTTGTTTAATGGTCCTTCTTCCAATCCAGAGAATTTACCCAGTAGTTCAAATTTTCTTCCAGCCGACCGTCCAGGGAGATGTGCAGGAAGAAAAGGTTGAGCCAACTCAGTAGATCCGGGGAATCATAGCGCACGGCAAAGGCCAGTGGCGATTTTGACAACTGTCCTTCTAAAATCCGGACGCTATTGGGCGGAAAGCTGGCTATCTGGCTGCGCGCAGCCGAGCCGTCGTTCACCCCAGCCTGGACGTGCCCGGCAAGGACTGCATTGATCAAAAGCGGGCCACCGCCCTTGTAAGTCTTTAATTTAGCCTTTGGAAAGACCCTTTTTGCATCGGTTTCACCGGTCGAGCCCAAAAGAACGGCTATGTCGGTCCCGGCTTTAACGTCTTTGAGCGTCTGGATCGGGCTGTCCTGCTTTACGAATACCACACTGCCAGTGTACATATAAGGGTTGGTAAAACTGATTTTCATGGCCCGTTTCAGGGTCGGGGTCATATCGGCCGCCAGCATGTCGGCCTTTTTCGAGAGCAGGGCCGGGATCAGACCGTCCCAGTCATAGTTGAGGTACTTAACCTTGACCCCCATCTCTTTGGCTATCATTTCAGTGAGTTCTACAGAGCTACCGGTCCGCTTGCCATTTCTATCCACAAAACTGAACGGCGCACCCTGGGTTTGACAGGCGATTCGGATTTGTCCTCTTTTTAAAATTTCGTCAAGGGTTCCTGCTGAGGCGATTCCCAAAAAACCGAAAAAAATAGCCAATGAAACAAGAATCGTAAACACTTTAACTTTTTTCATTT
This sequence comes from Desulfobacterales bacterium, assembly GCA_050053515.1. GTDB lineage: Bacteria > Desulfobacterota > Desulfobacteria > Desulfobacterales. The sequence goes on from JASFTQ010000151.1 coordinate 10,561, forward strand.
TTTTCCTCCATTTTCTTTGTTGTTATTGGTGTTCAACCGCGATTCGTTAATTATCCTTTAA
>JASFTQ010000152.1:0-10601 GCA_050053515.1 Desulfobacterales bacterium
AAGGCGATCATCCTGTCGTGGCGTCAACGACCATACCGTGCTCAGCACGGGATGGATTGAATTTCTCCGCGCAAGCGGAGAAAGGCAAAAACACTTCAGTGTACTTGCAAGTAGGCCGGTTCGAACGGCAAGAAATAACTTTCCGCCTACTGGACCTTGACATTTTCCGGCAGCTTGCGAGACAGGATTTCAACGGTTTCTTCCACCATCTCCTCAAGGACTTGCCGCGCGGGTTTGATTTCTTCGATGAGCACGGATACCTGGCCGGCGAGCCCCCCCACATAAGCCGTTTTGTCGGCTTCGATAAAGCTTGCCAGCAACGCCGATGAAAGCAGCACCTGGGTTGGAAAGGGCAGGGGTCTCAACTTTGAAGCGTCCCAAATATCGTGGAATCTGTTGTAGCTGGCCCGCAGGGTTTTGCCGGTGTAAGCTTTACTTACCCGGGTCCCCTCATCGGTGGAGTTAAGAATTTTTTGTTTGTTGATATCCAGTGCACCGCCTTCTTTGGTGGCCAGAAAGCGTGTGCCGACCCACACCCCCACACAGCCCATGGCCAATGCCGCCGCCACACCGCGACCGTCTCCGATGCCGCCTGCCGCAAGGACGGGAACGGGGTACGCAGCATCGATGGCCGCCGGTACCAAAACCATGGTTCCAATTCTTCCGGTGTGGCCGCCGCCTTCGTGCCCCTGGGCGACCAGCAGGTCGATGCCCGACTCGGCCATGCGCCTGGCATTTTTTTGATTTCCCGTAATTCCAAGCACTTTCATTCCGACCGCATGGGCGTCCGCTGCCATAAAGCCGGGATTTCCTAGCCCGGCACAAAACAGCGGGACCTTTTCCTCAATACATACCTGGATAGACTCCTTTGAGCGCATGGTAGTGGTATTCATTCGCACCATTATATCCACATCCGGCAATTCCATCTCTTTTTTGATTTTGTGAAACCATTCCATATGACTCTTTGGCAATCTCTCCAAAATCTTGCTGAGGGGTACCTGATCGACGCCCTTCATCCCCATGCCACCGCCAACATCCAGATGTTTTGGCAGCAACAGATCCACGCCGAAGGGCTTATCCGTCTGCGCTTTGATTTCACGGATGGCTTTTTGAAGCTCATCAACTGTAAATCCGGCGCCGCCCAGGACACCAAGCCCGCCGGCTTCTGATACGGCCACAACGAGTTCTACCGGTGCGCCGGCGCTCTCACCGATAAGGGTGGGGCCCATCCCGGCGCTTAAAATAGGATATTCGATTCCCAGCATGTCGCAGAGTTTTGTTTTAAGTACTTTTTTTCCCATTTTAACCTCCTTGTGTCCGGGTATCCCCGTTTGCCGGTTATCCCGTTATCCGGTTTAGATTATTGTCGGTCTAGTGGCAAGTTTGTGTTGCACGATACCTTATTTATTTTATTTGAAAGAATGTTTCGTCAAACTCGGGTTTGCCCTCGTATCGTTTAAAGAACTTCGCGGGCAGTTTGTCTATATTCTCGAAAATTGATAAATCGACTTTGATCCCGGCCTGATGTAATGCCTTGACTATGGATTTTGGTTGAGGCGGACATCCTTTAATCGGTATCATCTCATTAATGTCCGGGTTATCCCTGTTTGCCTGGTGAATACATTTACCGAACAAAATTGTCTTCTTTTTACCGGGTGTCGCCTGCATTACCTTTCCGCTGAGGATCTCCACGTCATCCCAGGGTTCCCCCCGCCAGGCACGGGCGATGGCCATGAGGACTACTCTGGTAAGCCCCGAGCAATAGGTGCACAGGCTGAGATCGTACTTGTAGTAAGACAGCCCTTTGATACCCATTTTTTCCATGGGCAGGGGCAAGGTTTTATCTTTGTTGTACGGAAAATCGTATTTATGCGGCCTGGCCTCAGTCTCCAGGGACTCACCGACAATATCCACATCGGATAGGTCCAGTTGTCTTTGGTGGTGATGGGCAGCATGGACCAGATGGGGCACCTCCGAGGGTTTGTATCCCAGAACCCCGGCCCCGACCATGTCTGCCGAAAGAACATCGGCAGAGGCCACCAACAGATTGCTTCTGTGCATGCGCCCATCGATATTGGGGCCGCGCTCGGCGGTATAAATCCCGTCCAAGAGGGTGAACATGGGGGGCATGCTGTCGGCAAGTTTGGCAACCATGAAGTGCAGATCTTTTTTCGGATCCAAATTGTGACATTTCTTGCGGGATGCAATGTCGATCATCCCTTTGAGGTTTTTGATTCCCAGGCTGACAATTGTCATGCTGTGGGTTTTCAGGACGGGCAAGTCCACCACGAAATCCGAGTTTAGAATATCTATGTTAAATTTCAGTTCAACCCCATCTCCCAGATCGACTTTTTCAAAGGGGCGCTGCCAGATGTTGACCAGCTTGACCCCGTAACGTTTTTTTAAAACGCCATAGCCCAGAGTTTCAAAGGCATGGATTTGGTCCGCGTTGTTTTTGGGGTTGGTTAAAACCGTGCCTTCTCCAATGTTTATGTCATTTACGCCCCGCTCCTTGAGAAGGGTCACCATGTCTTCCACCACCCGGGAAGTCGTAATTACGCCCCATTTGGGAAAATTGGTCTCTTTGGTCCAAAACACGATATTGGGTTTGATAAAGACTCTGGCATTTGCAGGCAGGTGATCCAGTCCGCGGGACAGCTCAACGGCTTTTCGAACCGAGGCCAGCGGTTTTTCATAACGTAAAATGGCAACTAAGTGTTTGTTCATGTTCGTGTTATTCGGGCTGTTGCCCAAAAATATTTTGGCTGAGCCTAAAACGTTTTAACGATCGTGCAAAAATGTTTGGGCAACAACCTGTCTCGATTTGACCCTTATTTTTTAAGGGTCTTGGGGGATGTTTTTTTTACCGATTGTTCTCGGGGCGGTTCAAGACTGACATTGATGTTCCATCCCGTCAATTCTCTATCATTCCGGATTCCCTGGACAACCATATCGGTTAGAGGGTCCACGACTTCCAAAAGATTACCATAACGCCCGAGAAGAAGCCAGCTTGTCACACAGTGCTCGATGGTGCCCAAAATCATGGATCGCACCAAATAAGGATTGGTATCCGGCTTGAACTCACCTGCATCGATACCTTCCTTGACGATATTGACGATCCCCCGCGACCATTGTCTGATTACCTGATATGCTTCTGTTTTCAAAAACTCACGATTCTGCTTGAGGATCAGCAAGGCCACCGAAGCATATTCCCGATGGTTTTGATAAAATCGCAGATAACCGAATATGACGCCCCGGAGCTTGTTGGCAGCACCGCGAATATAACTCAAATGGTCTTCCAATGCAATTTTGCCCTGGCGGGTGGTCTCCAGCGGGATAGAAAACAAAAGTTCCTCTTTGGTGGAAAAATACTCGTAGATGGTCGCATCTGAAACCCCGGCCTCGTGTGCAACTTCCGAGATGGTGGATTGATTGAAACCTTTTTGCGCAAATACCCGCTCGGCAGCTTTCAGGATTTGTATTTTCCTTTCCTCTGATTTTTTATACTTCGCCAAACCGTGCCTCCTCGTCTCCTAACACCTTATTGTGAGTTGGTTTAATAGAGCGGTCAGGATTTTTTTCTATTTAATTCATGCCAAGCAAATATTCAAGAAAATTATCAAGTCAAACTAAAATATCTTAGTAATTAATTTATAAACTATATAAAAACAAATAGATTATCACAGTGGGGCTTAATATATTTCTATTGACTTTGCATTTGTGTTTTGACAATAGAGATACAAATCGATTTAATACGGGAATACAATCAGACAACTCAAAACCGTAAAAAAAGGGGGAGCGCCATGAAAAGACTAAAATGTTTATCGATCATTTTGCTGGTAACCTTTCTGATTTTGACCGTCTGTTTCCCGGCGTCTGCCAAAAAGATCAAAATCGGCATTATCGGGCCGATGCAGTTTGTGCAGGGAAAGGGGCACTGGAACGGTGCCACAATGGCAATGGAGGAAATTAACGCCAGAGGCGGCGTCAAGGTCGGTAAAAAGAAAATGAAAATCGAGCTGGTCAAAGCAGATTCAAACGAATTTCTCAGCGTAACCGACGCCACCAATGCCATGGAGCTGCTTATGACCAGAGAAAAGGTCGATTTTGTTTTAGGCGGTTTTCGGAGTGAGGCAGTTTTAGCCATGCAGGACATCGTCATGGACTACAAGAAAATTTTTTTCGGCTGCGGTGCGTCGATTTCCACGCTCTGCCTGCGGGTGGCCGAGGATTATGACCGGTACAAATACTGGTTCCGAGCCACTCCTTTCAATGAGAAGTTTCTGGGCCGGACAGCCTTTATTCAACTGGCCTACGTCGGCACCATTGTGAAAAAATCATTGGATATACCCAAGGTAAAGGTGGCTATTGTCGCCGAAAAGGCCATGTGGGTCGAGGGAATGATTAAGGCCGCCCAGGGATTTATTCCCAAAATCGGCATGGAAGTGGCCGGGGTCTGGCAACCCTCCCAGGCAGCCACGGATGTGACCGCCGAACTTTCGGCCATCCAACGTTCGGGCGCCCACGTGATCTTTACTATTTTTTCCGCTTCGGTGGGGATTACTTTCGCTCGGCAGACCGGAGAACTCAAGATACCGGCGGTCCAGGTGGGAATCAATGTGGAGGCCCAGAAAGACGGGTTCTGGGAAGCCACTCAGAAAAAAGGCAACTATGTGTTTACCATGAATACCTATGCCCGAGGCGTTGAGACCAATGAACTCACCAAACCCTTTGTTGATAAATACATCAAGCGATTCGGTGAAGTGCCTTCTTACACGGCGGATACCTACACTGCCATTGTCTATGCACTGGTACCGGCCATCGAAAAGGCCGGAACGCTGGATGCGGATAAAATTGTAGAGGCTCTGGAGAATCGTGGACCCTATAAAACCCCCGCCGGTGTGGTAGAATATACCAAGGACGACCAGGGCCGCCCCCTGCATGAGTTGAAATGGGGTCCCGGCCGTCTGACAAGCCTGGGAGTCCAGTGGCAGGACGGCAAGCTGGTGGCGGTCTGGCCGTACAAGTGGAAGCCCGCCGAGGGTGTGCCCGAAATCACCTATAAGGGTGTTGTTCCCTACAAGATACCCCCCTGGATGATCGAAAAATACAAAAAGTAACCACCTTTAAACTCATCCCGCCCCTCATTTCTAGGTAAAGAGGGGCGGCACCGCCTGAATTGACGAGGTCATATGCTACTGGACATCCTGATGACCAGTTTGATCAACGGCAGCACTTACGCGCTGTTGGCTATTGGTTTTTCGCTAATTTTCGGGGTGGCCCGCATTGTCAATATTGCTCACACGGCCTTTTACATGGTGGCCTCTTACGGCATCTATCTGACGACCCAGAAACTGGGCTATCACCCCCTTGTGGGAATGTGGGCCGCCATCCCGGCAGTCACATTACTGGGGCTGATCTGCTACAAGGTGTTTATTGACCCCATACGCGAACATGAGGGTGTGGTTTTGATCGGCACCATCGCTCTGGCCATTGCCTTGCAGGAGATCATGCTGCTTATTTTCACCGGCGACTATCTCAGTGTGCCCTCTCTGGTTGAAGGATACTTTTCGATTTTTGGCGTAAAGGTCTTTTATCAACAACTGCTTACCTTTGTGGCAGCCCTGGTAGTTCTGGGTGCGCTGCGCCTTCTTTTAATGAACACCAAGCTGGGGCTGGCCATCCGGTCCACGGCCCAAGACCGGGAAGTGGCCAACCTCATGGGTATGAATGAAAGCCGGGTGGCCTTGATCACCGTAGGCATTTCCGTGGCCCTGGCCGGCTTCACGGGTGCGGTGGTGGTTCCACTCACCATTGTCAATCCTTTTATGTGGATGCATCCCTTGATCATGATGATGGCGGTAGTGGTTCTGGGCGGATTGGGCAGCATCAAAGGCAGTTTTTTCGGGGCTTATATATTGGGGTTTGCCGAGTCTCTGGTGGTCTTTTTAGCACCCATGGGCTCGTATCTAAAGGGGTCGGTTGCGCTTTCCGTCATGATTCTGGTATTGATAATCAGGCCGGAGGGCCTCTTCGGTGTTGCTTTTGAGGAAGAACGATAGACATGGAACTGATACGTTTCTATTTAAGACGGTTGATCAATATCATAAAGAACGAAGTGCTCGTTTTACCCAGCAGAATTGTTGTTTTTGTGTTCTTTTTATCACTGGTTTTGCTGCCGTTTATCACCAAAGACCCTTACCTGTTGCGCATCCTGATTTTGACCAGCATTTTTGCCATTCTGGCTTCCAGCTGGGATCTTTTATCAGGCTTTACGGGCCAGGTAAATTTCGGACACGCCCTTTTCTTCGGCGTAGGGGCTTACGTGGCCGCCCTGTTGAACCATCAAGCGCATATACCACCCTGGGGCAGTATCCCCTTGGGCGCACTGGCTGCGGTCCTGGCCGGTCTGGTTATCGGCATTCCCTGTCTTCGCTTGAGAGGCACATACCTGGCTCTGACCACCCTTGCATTTCCGATTATTTTGACGGGTGTCGTTTACGCTATGCCTAATATAACCGGAGGAGAATTGGGTATTTCCGGTCTGGAGCGTCTCGCCAGGTCCCGGGTTGCCGATTACTATATCATCGTGATTGTCATGCTGGTCGTGGTTACCGTAATGTGGAAGATAACCGACTCCAACGTCGGGATTATTTTTCATGCCATCAGAGAGGATGAATTGGCCGTCAGAGCGGCCGGGATCAATACCACGTATTACAAACTGATGGCTTTCTGCCTCAGTGGATTTTTTGCCGGAATATCCGGGGGACTCTACGCCCACTTTATGCGGATTGCCGGCCCCTCGACCCTGGAGGTATCCATGTCCTTTCAAGTGGTTATCTGGTCTATTTTTGGAGGGGTGGTCACGATCTGGGGACCCGTAGGCGCCGTTTTCATCTTATTCCCCTTAATGGAGTTCTTCCGGTTATGGCCGGAGTTTCGAATGTTGATTTTCGCTTTCATTATATTGCTGATTCTGTTGTATATGCCCGAGGGGTTGCTCCCATGGATGCGCGACAAAATTGAAAACGAATGTCCCCGTTGCAAGATCAGAAATGTTGCTACTCGCAAAACATGCCGAATTTGTGCAACGTCAATGGAATAGTGAATCAAATATGTTTTTGACCGGCTTGTCCCGCCTTTTAGGGCGGAAAGGACTACACATAAGTAGCTGCTATGAGGATTAACCATGGATCCGAAAGAAGTCTACCTGCGTAAACCCTGGCTGAAGTACTACCCCAAAGGCGTTCCCCCCGAAGTGGATGTTCCCGATACCTCCGTGCCGGACATATTTGATCAGATGGCCGATAAATACAGCAGCAATACGGCGTTGATCTTTTATGGAAAAAAAATCAAATATGGCGAACTAAAGGAATTGACCAACCGGTTTGCCGCGGCTCTGGCCGATTTCGGGGTGGCCAAAGGGGATACGGTGGCTTTGTACCTCTTGAACTGCCCTCAGTATGTCATCGCTTATATCGGTGCCTTAAAGGTCGGCGCCAAAGTAACCCCCATCAGTCCTGTCTACACCAGCAAGGAGGTTAAACACCAACTTGAGGACAGTGACGCAGAGACGATTGTTTGCGAAGACATTCTTTATGATAATGTGGAAAAAACGGGTATTGCGCTGGATAACATCATTCTTTCGAGCATCGCAGACTATCTGCCCGTTCTCAAAAAAATCGCCGGCAAAAGCGCCCTGGGAAAGGCTTACAGCGGGATGCAGGTACCGTCGGCCGCAAAAATCGAACAGTCTGGGATTCAAGTATTCAAAAAATTAATTAAAAAATACCCTCCCAGCCCTCCGCGTGTTACCATCGATCCCAAAATAGATATTGCTGCCTTGCCTTACACCGGCGGAACCACCGGGCTGCCCAAGGCGGCGATATTGACGCATTATAATATGGTGGCGCTCATGAACCAGACGTTAAGTTTCTGGCCCATATTTGAGGAAGGCAAGGAAATGGTCATTGCCTTCCTGCCGTTTTTTCATATTTATGGCCAGGTTGTCGTAATGCTCAACGGTCTGGCGCAGGGTGCCACCATTGTGCTTTTTACCACGCCGGATATCGATGAGATTCTATCAGCCATGGAGCGATATCAGGCCTCGGGTTTTTACGGGGTGCCCACTTTGTTTGAATACCTGAAAGAGTATGAGAAAACCGATCGGGTCAATTGGAAGCGGCTCAAATTGATTGCCTGCGGTGCAGACACCCTGCACGAATCCACCATACACGAGTGGGAACGGCGCACAAAGTCCAAGATTCTGGAGGGTTACGGGATGACCGAAACAACGGCCGTCAGTCATAGCACCCCTTTTGACAGGCCCAAGACCGGCTCATTTGGCGTGCCCCTGCCCAGCGTAATTGCCGCCATTGTTGATGTAGACGGCACGTCGTTTAAACCGATTGACCAAGTGGGCGAATTGATCCTTCATGGCCCTAACATGATGCGAGGCTACTGGAAGCGGCCCGAGGAGACCAAAGAGGCTATCATAGAACTCGATGGAAAGAAGTGGCTCAGGACCGGTGACCTGGTCAGGATGGACGAAGAGGGGTATTTTCATTTTTTTGATCGAAAAAGAGATCTGATTAAACATAAAGGCTACTCTGTATTTGCGCGTCATGTAGAGGAGGTGCTTTATAAACACCCTCAGGTCAAAGCTGCCGGAGTCGTCGGTGTACCGGACCCTAAAGTCGGCAATTTGATCAAAGCCTATGTGGTTCTGCAGAGTGAAGCGAGAGGCAAGCTCTCGGAGGAAGAAGTTATGGCCTATTGCCGCCAAAATTTGGCTCACTATAAGGTCCCCAGTATCATCGAGTTTCGAGGGGAACTTCCGAAGACGGATGTGGGTAAAGTCTCGCGGCGAGAGTTGAGAGAGGAGGCGGAAGAAGTGTGATATGACTGCGCCCTTTTTGGAAGTATTCGGGATTTCCAAGAGTTTCGGAGGACTGACGGCTGTTAATGATGTCAGCTTCAGCATGACTCGCGATGAAATCATCGGTTTGATCGGCCCTAATGGAGCGGGGAAGACAACCCTGGTCAGACTCTTAACCGGGATATTGAAACCCGATGCAGGCAGTATTTGTTTCAAGGATAAAGAAATTATCGGGCTAAAAACATGGAATATCGTTAACCTGGGCATTGCCGGAACGTTTCAGAATATGCGACCGTTTCGTCGCTTGCCGATTATTGCCAATGTGATGGTGTCCTGTTTGTCTCCCCGGTCTATGAAACGGGGAGAATGGGTCAAGCGCATCGAAGCCAAGGCCATGGATGCCCTGGAATTCGCCGGTATTTCGGACATGGCCCTGGAGAAGGCCGCCACGCTTTCCCAGGGGGACCTCAAACGGCTGGAGGTCGCGCGGGCCATAGCCACCGAGCCGGAGTTGTTGCTCCTGGATGAACCTTTCGGCGGATTGAGTCCGGCGGAGACTGAATTGATGGCCAAGTCAATCAGAAGACTGCACAAAGGCGGGCGCTTCGGTCGGCTTCACAGTGAAGGCCCGGCCATGATTATTATCGAGCACAAGTTGAAACAGCTGATGAAAATAGTTGATAGGGTCATCGTGCTGAATTATGGAAACATGGTCGTCGATTGTCCTCCCGAGGAAGTGGTGGTGAACAAGGACGTTATTGAGTGTTATCTGGGCCAAGGAGGCAGATAAGGGTGCTGCTGAAAGTATCTCATCTTACCGTTTGTTACGACAGGGCCATGATTATCAATGACCTGAGCATGCATGTCGACAAAGGCGAATTGGTCAGTTTGGTGGGGCCCAACGGTGCCGGCAAATCCACACTGCTTAAAGCCATCACCGGACTGGTGATGTGGGAAAAAGGAATCAAGCGCGGCACTGCCGGGGGTGACATCACGCTTGGAGGTCAGGTGGTATTTGAAGGGGAACGGATCGAAAGGATTGCGGCCCATGATATCGCCAAAAGAGGGTTGATTCATTGCCCGGAACGACGCAGGCCGTTTCGGGAAATGACAGTTGTAGAAAATCTCTATGCCGGAGCGTATCTTTTGAAAAGCAAAGACGATATTAAGGACAACCTCGAGAATGTCTATCAGTTGTTTCCCGTACTCAAAGAGCGCACGCATCAGATATCCGGAACCCTGTCCGGTGGGGAGCAACAAATGCTTGCCGTCGGCAGGGCGCTCATGTACCGCCCTAAGTTATTATGTATCGATGAACCTTCCACAGGCCTGGCCCCAATCTTGAAGGAGGAGGTTTTTAAAAAGATAAAACAAATCGGCGATACGGGAATAACCGTCCTTCTCGTAGAGCAAGAGGTCAATGCTGTTTTCGAGTTGGCAAACCGCAATTATGTCCTTTCTTCAGGCAAAATCATTGCCGAAGGAAAGGGAGACCAGTTGCTCAAAGATGAAGTCCTTCGTAAGACCTACCTCGGACTATGATCGCTTGGCAATTATTTATTTAGAATCCAATAAAACTGCAAACCTGGAGTGTTGGAGCTTGGAGTGATGTCAAAAGCAATTGTTGCGAGCTAGGCGTTGCGTGTTGCGCGTTCAATCTTCCAACTCCCCGCCTGCCTCGCCTGAGCCCGCCCGGTATTGCCTGAGGCGCAGCCAATGGCGG
>JASFTQ010000153.1:0-10600 GCA_050053515.1 Desulfobacterales bacterium
ACCCGCTATTCCCATGCCGACGGCATGAGCACGGAGGCAGATGATTACATCGCCAAACCGGCCTCTGCCGATGAAATCGTCCGGAGCATCAAAAGGCTGTTGAGTGTTTGAAAAGGCAGCCACCATTAAGCGGGTAGGATTCTGCAACAGGACACCGAATCATGTTTCTGGTTAGTCTTTACATCGCACTGGTCATATTCGCTGTCGGAGTAATCTACAAGATATCCACCTGGTTCCGATACAAGCTCGATCCGGCCGCCGGCGATATCACTCCGACAAAGCGGATTGCTGCGGCCGCAAAAGGAATTGGGCTGACCGTTCTGAGTGCAAAAGCCTTAACTCTTTTGAAAGTTTTCATTGTCGATGTGCTCTTACAGATCAGAGTGCTGCGCGAGAATTTTCTCCGCTGGCTTATGCATATGCTTATTTTCTGGGGGTTTATGCTGCTGGTGTTCATGCACGCCCTGGAAAGCTTCACATCCGAACGGTTGTTTGCCGATTATTATTCGACCGTTAACCCTTTTATGTTCTTACGGGATTTTTTCGGGTTCATGGTGATCGCCGGCATTGCCATTGCTGTGTTTCGGCGGTTTGTGCTGAAAGCCCCCCGTCTGGCCACCAACGTCATGGATCACTACGCCCTTGCTATCCTGGCGGTAATTTTGATTTCAGGCGTCTTTCTGGAGGGATTGCAAATTACCTCCCATACTGAATTTATGTGGATGCAGCAGGATTATGCCGGGCTGGAAGACGAAGCGGAGATTCGGGCGCTGGAAAGTTATTGGGTTCAAAACTACGGCTTGGTTTCACCGAGCGTGACAGCTCCCTTTGAAGATAATATACTGACACAAGGCGAAGAACTTCATGCCGAGATATGTGCCGGGTGCCATTCCCGACCCCAGGCAGCCTTTACCGGCTATGCCGCCAGCAAACTGATACAGCCGCTAGCGCTCGCACTGGATCAAGCCGGCGGGGTTATTATTCTGTGGTATATTCACTTTTTGGCCTGTTTTGCCGGTTTAGCTTATCTTCCCTTCAGCAAAATGTTTCACATTTTTTCGAGTCCGCTAAGCCTCATGGCCAATGCCGTTATGGACCATGAGCGATCAGATCCGGCCAATATCGCCACCCGGCAGATTATGGAACTGGATGCCTGCACGCACTGCGGAACCTGCAGTTTGCGATGCGCGGTTGGCGTTGCTTTCGAAGAATTATCCAACATAAATATTCTTCCTTCAGAAAAATTGGCATCGATTAAGGCCCTGGCGGCCGGCAGAAGGCTGGGCGACAGGGAACTCAAGATTCTTCTGGAAGGACTTTACCTGTGTACCAACTGTCAGCGATGTACGGTGGTCTGCCCGGTGGGTATCAATTTGCAGGAACTGTGGTTTACCGTAAGGGAATCTCTGCTGCAACGGGGTTATCCGGAAGTTCTGATGCTTTCACCCCTATCCCTTTACCGCGGGTTGACCAGCGATCGCGTATCACAGGACCGTTATCGAAAACCATTACAACGGGTCAAGCAAGCGATTACGGAAGAATTTCAGCTAACAGATATTCGGAACAATACACTTACGGATGTTCACATGAGTCCTGGGCTTAAACATAAACTGGGTCTTTCATTGCAAAGTAATACGTTTTCATATTGCTTTAATTGCAAGACGTGCACGTTGTCTTGCCCGGTGGTGAAAAATTTTGATGATCCGCGGGGCAATCTGGGATTGGAACCCCACCATATTATTCATGCAACCATGCTGGGTCTCGGTGATCTGATATTCAGCTCGAAAATGTTGTGGACCTGTCTGGGTTGTTATCAGTGTCAGGAAAATTGTCCCCAGGAGGTTCGGGTGACGGATGTGTTTTATGAATTAAAGAATCTTGCCGTTCAGGAGTTTAGAAATAATGCGCCGATATCCTGAGCCGGCAAATCACAACCAGATCGGAAAATATTATCGCGAGAATAAAACAGATTTCATTTAAAGAGAAGGTGTTTAGTGTTTGGTGTTTCGTGTTTCGAAGGGTCAATTTCCAAACCCTAAATACTAAACACCAAATACTCTCGTATTTGCGGCGCGACGTGAGATAAAAACCTTACCACCAAAAGCACAAAAAAATTTTTGAAACTGAATTAGGGAAGAGATTATGCCGTTTGCCATATTTCGGTGCTGCCCGACATCCATTTTTCTCAAACAATACGAAACCGCCACAGATGCCGTTTTACAAAAACTTGGCATCGAATTTGTGGACGTCAAGGATTTCAATTGCTGCGGCTATCCATTAAAGAATATCAATTTTAAATCATTTGTTCTGTCGTCAGCCCGGAACCTCTCCTTGGCCGAATCGCGAGGATCAAATATCGCAACTCTTTGCAGCTGCTGCTATGGCAGTCTCAAACAAGCGCAACAGGTCTTGCAAGAAGATCCGTCACTAAAAGAGGAGACGAATGCCATCCTTAAAAAAGAGGGCCTGCAATATAGCGGAAATGTCGGGATAAAACATCTTCTCGAAATACTATACAGCGATTTCGGTTTGGAGCAAATACAAAAGCATTTGGTTCGAACCTATCGCGGTCTTAAGGTTGCTGCGCAATATGGATGCCATATGTTACGTCCCAAGGAAATAATGCAAGGTGAAACTTCTGCGGCACCACCGGTTTTTGACCGGTTAGTGGAAGTTACGGGTGCCGAAAGTGTGGATTGGTCAATGAAGCTCGAATGCTGCGGCTCTCCCATGTGGGGCATCTATGATGATCTATCGATGGATTTAACCGAAAGTAAGGTAAAAGCTGCCAAAAGATCCGGCGCCGATTATTTATGTGTTGCATGTGTGTACTGTCAACTTCAATTCGATCGTGTCCAACAGATGATGATAACCAGACGCGGCGTGGACCATCAGCTGCCATCGATACTTTTTCCTCAACTTTTGGGACTTGCTTTGGGGATAGACGAAGCCACTTTGGGGTTAAACCACAACAAGTTAGATCTAAACGGTGTCTTAAACTACTTTCCTTAAAATGAAGGTTTACTGCATCTTAAGTGATGAACGGGCCTATCGTTCAAAATCACCCATAATGTTTTCAACCGTTTTAAAACGCCTTGGCATTAACGGCGCTTATGTGCCATTTATGGTCAAATCGGAAAACCTTGGCCAGGCCTGCCAAAGTCTCAAATTCTTGAACATCGCAGGCGCCAATGTCACAGTTCCTTACAAAGAGTTGGTCATACCCTTTATGGATGTTTTATCAGAGGGAGCCAACATCATCGGCTCCATCAACACCATCGTGCGAAATGGCGACGAACTCAAAGGTTACAACACCAACGCTGTTGGAATCATGGATGCCCTGAACAAAGCAGGATTCGATCCCGAAGGCAAATCGGCGCTGGTATTCGGAACCGGTGGCGCGGCCAAGGCGGTTGTGTTTATTTTAAACTGGCTTCGGACCAATTCTGTTTTTGTTTCAGGACGCAACGATGAAAAAACCCGCCAACTTGTCAACCGTATGGGCGGTGAAGCTATATCGCTGGGTATGCTGACCGACCAACCGCCTGCTGTGGAGTTGATTGTAAACGCAACATCTGTTTCCAGCCCGGAGGAGTCACCGGAAATGGCTTCAGCGGTTGAAAAACTCCAAGTACCGGAATGCCAGCTGGTCCTCGATCTCAATTATGGTCGGGCTCAAAATTTTTGGCGGGACTTGGCCCAGCGTAAAAATATTCGTTTCATGGATGGCCTATCTCCGCTGGCCTACCAGGCCAGGAGAACCTTTGCGCTGTGGACCGGTCTTCAAGTCCCGCCGGAGGAGTTTTTAAAAGCACTTGATGGGGGAGGGGGGTAGAACTATCCTTTTTCGGCGGGTTCTCCCACCGGTATGAGTACCGTAAAAACAGATCCTGCGCCGGGGGTGCTGTCAACACTGATCATACCGCCCATGGACTCCAAAAGCCCTTTGACAATGGGTAGTCCAAGCCCCGTACCGGTGATAAACCGTGTTTTTTCATCCTTTACCCGATAGAATCTGTTGAATATTTTTTCAATATGTTTATCGGCGATACCGAAGCCGTTGTCGCTGACTTGCACCCGCAGGTTTATCCCCGCCCCATCGACCGCTATTTTTATGGCCCCACCTTCCTGGGTGTAGTTGATGGCATTTGTAATCAAATTTCCGAATATACTCTCTACTGCTATGGGATCGGCGGTGAGCACGGGAAGTCGTGCCTCGGGAAGTTCCAGGGTAAGCGTTTGGCCCTTGCCCTCTGCCCGCGGTTTGAGAAAATCTATGATGCTTTTCAATTGCTCATCTAGCTTAACCGGTTCCGGGGCCTGGCAGATAACACCTTCTTCGATTCGAGACAGATCGAGCAAATCACCCAGGAGTGAGATCAATCCCCGGGTCTTTTCCTTGGCACGGGACAAAATGCGTTGCTCCTGGGTGCTGGATTCTCCCATCAATTCGTGCAGCACGACCGCCAATTGTTCATGGATGGTGGAAAGCGGTGATCGAAGTTCGTGAGAGACTTTGGCTACAAACTCTGATTTAAGTCGGTCCAGAACCTTCATGGCGGTAATATCCACAACATTTAATACGGCTCCCAGGCATTCTTTTTTTTCTCCCAATACCGGCTTTCCCCTTGCCAGCAGATATTTTTGAGATGACAAGGCAAACTCATAATCAGGAATATCCTCGTAATCCACATGTTTGCCCTGAGAAATCTCCATTGCAAGGGCACAAAGGTCTTCATCCGGAACATAATCTTCTATCGAGCCGCCTGGATTCAGGTCGGCGTCAAGTTCAAACAACTGTTTGAAAGTCGGGTTCATTAAAACCACCTGCCCTTTGGCGTTGGTCACCAGCACTCCGTTCGGCAGGGACTCGACGATGGTGTGGATGCGGCTCTTTTCGGTGTCCAGATCCAAAAGGGTGCGTTTTTTGTCTTCCTCCAGTTTCCGGGCTTCCCGGGTCAGCCGAATTTTTTCCGAGGCCCGATTTACAATGATCCTTAGCTGGTCCGGTTCGAAGGGTTTTGAAATGAAATCATAAGCTCCCTGCTTCATGGCCTCGGTTGCGACTTCAACCGTAGCGTATCCGGTGATCACGATGACAAGAATTGTTTCATCCAATGCCCGTATTCGCGAGAGGGCTTCCAACCCGTCCATCCCCGGCATCTTAAGATCAAGCAACACGATGGCTACACTCTCGCTTTCCAGAATTTCGAGTGCTTCTTCCCCTCTCCTTGCCTGTCTTACCTGGAAGCCGATGCGACTCAGAATCCGTTCGGATGCCTCCCGAATATCTTGTTCATCGTCCACAACCAGCACGACGATGGCCTCAGATTCATTCGTCACGTTCATCTCCTTTCCGACGCATCGTTTCAATGGGTAACTCAATGGTGAATTTTGTTCCACGGCCAGCTTGGCTTGATGCCCGTATGCTACCCCCATGGTTTTCAACGATACCGTAAGCCAAGCTGAGTCCCAGCCCGGTCCCTTTTCCGACTTCTTTGGTGGTGAAAAACGGTTCAAAGATGTTGGGCAGATGGTTTTTGGGTATCCCCGGACCGGTGTCCGAAATTTCGATGCAGACCCGCTTGTTTTTTGGTAAAAAATGGGTTCGTACCGTCAGATCGCCTTTGCCATCCATGGCTTCGGCCGCGTTGAGAATGATGTTCATAAATAAATGGTTCAATTGCTGCACATCGGCCCGTACAGGGGGAAGAGGCGCCTCCAGGTCTTTTGTTATATTGATATTCTGGAACAGGCTTTGATTTTCGAGCAAAAACAAGGTGCGCGATATGGCCTGGTTGATGTCGCAAGGTTTCATCAAATAGTGGGTCTGTCGCGAGAACTCCAAGAGTTCCTTGACTGTGTCGCGGCATCTTTCAGCGTCTTTTAAAACCCGTTTCAAATCCTCTTTGGCCTTTTCTGCCAGATTGTAATCTTCCATAACGAGTTTGGTAAACAGAATAATTCCACCCAAGGGATTGTTCAGCTGATGAGCAACCCCGGCGGCGAGCTTGCCGAGTGAGGCCATTTTTTCCGCCTGGAGAAGTTGCAGGCGCGTTTCTTCCAACTCCTGTTCCATTTTTTTTCTTTGGGATTGATCGACATTGAGACCTTCATATCCCAAAACATTCCCATGCTCGTCATAACGCACATGGCCGGTGAGCATAACGGGGATGGGAGTGCCATCCTTGCGTTTAAAATAGACCTCGTAGTCAATCACACGTCCGTTTCGCTCGATTAATTTCTGAAACTTCAGGCGATCTTCAGGTTTCCACCAGAGATCTTTGGCCAGATCCATCCTGAGGAATTCCTCTTTATTTTGGTATCCCAGCATATCCAGAAGGGCGTGGTTGGCGTCCAGAAATTTTCCCGCTTTGCTGCTGATAAACACACCGCAAGCCACATGCTCAAACAAGCTTTTATAATCCTGTTCCGATGCTCTGAGCTCTTCTTCCCGCTTTTTGACTTGAGTGATGTC
This sequence comes from Desulfobacterales bacterium, assembly GCA_050053515.1. Taxonomy (GTDB): domain Bacteria; phylum Desulfobacterota; class Desulfobacteria; order Desulfobacterales. Next base: position 6,479 of record JASFTQ010000153.1, read on the forward strand.
GCGGTAAATGGAAAGTTTCGATACGGTACCGTCCGGATTTTGAAAGGGCATTTCCTTTAGAGTAAAGGTTTGATCTAATCTTCGGAAGTAATAATCTCTTTTTACAGTATGGCCCTGCTCTATGACTTCCGTTAACTTGCAATCAGGGCATATTTTATCGAGAGAGGTAATAAACTGGTAGCATTTTTGACCCTTAACCTCTCCAAATATTTTAACCAAGGCCTTGTTTGCGAGGGCAATGGTGTAGTCCCGGTTAATAAGAAGGATGCCCTCGTCGATAAAATTCTGGATTGAGAGAAGTCTTTGTAATTTTTGGTTCATCGTTACTTCGTCCTTTATGGCTGAACCGCACTGTGCTCAGGTTTATTATCGAATGTCGGTCGGCGACATCCTTAGAGGGAATAAATCACATTCTTTTCAAAGAGAGTGAAGCTCCCCGCCCTAAAGGGCGGGGCTTCCCGGGAAGCGAACCGGTCAACCAGGAAGTTGAGAATTAAGCATGCCACAGGAGTGTTAGAAGGACTATAAAGAATTACCGTACCTTTGGCAAGAGACAATTCATCAAGTACTGAGCTGGCTGCCGGTGTCAGTGTTCAAATGGGATACTTCACAGATTCGTTGATAATATTTTTCAGGTATTATATTTAAAATTATAAAACCCTTTCCCGGACAAGTCGGCATCAAACTGGGAGATATCATCGCGGGAGTCAATAATAGATCTACACCAATGGCCAAAGATATTTTTAACAAAGTTGAATCTCTTTTACCCAAAGTCCTAGCGGCCGACCGGCGTCGCGCGTGTAGCGAAATAAATCGCCTTAAGCGGCGCAGGGCCAAACCATTGACGGGCAAGGCGCTGGAAAAAAAAATTGCCGGTTTGGAAAGAAAACTGCAACGTTCGGTTCAGAAAAGAATTCGGCGCATAGAAAACCGACCAAGCTTCACTTACCTGGAAAGCTTGCCGATTACGGCCAAGAAAGATGAAATTATCAAAACCATCTCAGCAGCGCAGGTGGTCATCATTTCCGGTCAAACCGGATCCGGTAAGACCACCCAAATACCAAAATTTTGCCTGGCTGCCGGCAGGGGAATCGATGGCAAAATCGGCTGCACCCAGCCCAGAAGAATTGCGGCCACAATGGTTGCCCGCCGCATTGCCGAAGAACTCGGGCAAGTTGTCGGGCAGGCGGTGGGTTACAAAATCAGATTCAAAGACCGCACCCATCGGAACGCCTACATCAAGATCATGACCGACGGCATCCTGCTCATGGAAGCCCAAAACGATCCCTATCTGAATGCGTATGATACGATTATCGTCGATGAGGCCCATGAGCGAAACTTGAATGTCGATTTTGTCCTGGGAATTTTAAAAACGTTGCTAAAAAAGCGAAGGGATCTCAAGGTGATCATCACCTCCGCCACCATTGACACCCGGAAATTCTCTCGGGCATTCGAGGATGCCCCCATCATTGAAGTCTCCGGTCGCATGTATCCGGTTGAAGTCCGCTATTTACCGGACGAACCGGAGTTTAAAAAAATCATCGCTGATCAAAACGGTGAACAAACGCATATCGAGGGGGCGGTCCTGGCGGTTGATTTGTTGTGCCCGGCGGAACCCAAGGGCGATGTTCTGATATTCATGCCCACCGAACAGGATATCCGCGAAACCTGCGAAATTCTTGAGGGCCGAAATTATTCACGAACAACAATCCTTCCGTTATTTGCACGGCTTCCGGCCGCCGATCAATCCAAAGTGTTTTCCCGACCGGCGGGCCGCAAAATCATCGTTGCCACCAATGTGGCTGAAACGTCATTAACCATACCCGGCATCCGCTATGTGATCGATACCGGGCTGGCCCGTATTGCCCAGTACAATCCGCGTTCACGCACCAAGGCCCTGCCGGTCACCCCGATATCCCGCAGCAGTGCCGATCAGCGCAGCGGGCGCTGCGGGCGGCTGGAAAACGGGATTTGCATGCGTTTGTTTACCGAAAAAGATTACCAGGCGCGCGAGCTGTTTACACCCCCGGAGATTCTCAGATCCAACCTGGCGGAGGTCATTTTGCGGATGATTGCCCTCGATCTGGGCGATATCGACGCATTCCCCTTTATCGACACGCCCGCTGCAAAAAATATTAAAGACGGATTTGATCTACTCAAAGAACTGGGTGCCATCTCGCAAACCGAAAAGGCAAGGGGCAGGCGAACGAATCGGTTTTCCCTGACGGAAAAAGGAAAACTTATGGCAGCCATACCCCTGGATCCTCGGTTGTCCCGTATGCTGATTCAAGCCCAAACGGAAGATTGCCTGCCGGAAATTAGCATTATCGCTGCGGCCCTGAGTATCCAGGACCCGCGCGAACGGCCGGCCGAGGAGACCGACATGGCAGATGAAATTCATGCTCGCTTTGATGATGCCGCATCCGATTTTATTTCCCTTTTGAACATTTGGCGCAACTTTCAGGAGACGCATGAGCAGCTGAAAAATGCCAACCAAATGAAAAAATACTGCAAAGCCCATTATCTTTCTTTCAAACGCATGAGAGAATGGCGCGATATCCACTTTCAGATCGGCAATATTTTAAAAGAGCATGATTTCCCGGTTAAACCCGACGTCCCCCTGAATCCTGAAGATAAATATGCGGCAATCCACAAGTCGATTCTCAGCGGCTTTCTCTCCAATATCGCTGTGAAGAAAGAAAAAAACATATTTCAAGCCGCCCGGGGAAAACAAGTCATGATCTTTCCGGGTTCGGGGCTGTTTAACCGTGCCAAAGACTGGGTGGTGGCTGCTGAAATGGTGGAAACAACAAGACTTTATGCGCGAACCGTCGCCAATATCGACAGCCGCTGGCTCGAAGCGTTGGGCAAGCATCTGTGCAAGTATACCTATTTGAACCCGCACTGGGATAAAGACCGGCAAGAGGTTACCGCTTCCGAACAGGCAAGCCTGTTCGGGTTGATCATCCTAACGGGACGGCCGGTTTCTTACGGTAGAATCAACCCTGCAGAGGCATCGGATATATTTATTTACCACGCCCTCGTCGAGGGCGATTTGAAGGACCCGCCGCCCTTCTTGAAACACAATTTGGAGCTGGTCGCCGAGCTCAAAGATATGGAAGACCGCCTCCGGCGGCGCGATCTTTTGGTCAGTGCAAGCGAAATGTTTCGATTCTACAAGCAAAAAATCGGTCGAATCTACGAGGCACGTTCACTTAAAAGGCTCCTGCACAAAAGGGGCGGCGACGAGTTCCTGCATATGTCCCGGGAAGATCTGCTCAACTACACGCCGCCTGAGGAACTAATGGCGCAATTTCCCGATTATGTCAACTTGGGCGCCGATTCGTTTGAGTGTTCATATCGTTTCGAGCCGGGAACCGAAGCTGACGGTCTCACCGTACAAATACCCTCAACGGTTGCTCCCCTGGTGCCTGCAACGACGGTGGATTGGCTGGTGCCGGGACTGCTGCGGGAAAAACTCACGGCCCTGATCAAAGGGCTGCCCAAAGCCCACCGAAAAAAGCTTGTTCCGATTGCAGAAACGGTTGATGCGATCGTCAAAAATATGCCCAAAGGCCGGGGCAATCTGATTACGGCCTTGAGCGACTTTATTCACCGGCATTTCGGCCTGAATATACCGGCAACCGCCTGGTCTCCGGATACATTACCGGATCATCTCAGGATGCGCATATCCATTACAGGCCCTCAGGGAGAGGAGCTTCGCTGCAGCCGGGACAAGGCGGTTTTGACACAGCCAGTACCCGGCGATGTCAGTCCCCGTGAACTGAAAAAGGCTCGTAAAACCTACGAGAGAACAGACATCCGCCGCTGGGATTTTGGCGATCTCCCCGACCACATTATTCTTGAGGTCATAGAAGGTGCCAAATGGGTCGTTTTCCCGGCACTCCAAGTCAGCCCTGAGGATGATAACCGCCTGGCTCTGCGTCTTTTCGAAAACCGGCAAAAAGCGATCGAATCTCATAAAAAGGGTGTTGCCGGACTGTTTGCAATCAGTTTTGCCAAAGATGTGAAATTTTTAAGGAAAAACCTGAGTTTGCCCCCGGCACTAAAAAAGGCGGCCAAATACTTCGGCGGTGTGCGTAAGCTGGAAAAGAGCCTTTT
>JASFTQ010000154.1:0-10555 GCA_050053515.1 Desulfobacterales bacterium
ATCCTTACTATAAAACGATTGGCCTGGGGACCCGGATTTTTCTTGGGGGCGGCGAAGGATATGTAACCTGGCAGGGTTCGCAACACAAGCCTGTTGTCAAAAGAACAAAAAAAGGGCTGCCCTTGACACCGGCAGGGACCCTTTGCGTTATGGGAGATTTGAAAAAAATGAACCCCAAGTGGATCGTCGGTTTGAGCCTTCTGGGATACGGGTGCTCCCTGTCGGTCGGTCTGGGGATTCCCATTCCCGTCTTAAATGAAGATATGGCACAGCACACCGCAATATCGGATGATGAAATATTTACCCAGATCGTTGACTACGGGCATGATTATCCCAACGGCGTTTCCCGCAGTTACGGTCAAGTCAGTTACGCTGAACTCAAAAACGGCTACATCACGGTTAACGGTAAGAAAGTTCCGACCGTGCCCCTTTCGAGTGTGGTCAGGGCGCGCGAGATAGCGGGAATTTTGAAAAAGTGGATTTCTCAAGGAAAATTTTTTCTGGGTGAGCCCCAGTTCACCCTGCCGAGTCCTCTGAAAAGAGCCTAAACTGATCATGGGGGCGTCCATCAGAACCTTCATCGCGATTGAACTGCCACAAAACATCCGAGCTGCTATCGGTGAGATTCAGGAGGTCCTGAAATCCAATAAATTCAATGCCAAGTGGGTCCGGGCCGAGAACATCCACCTGACGCTCAAGTTTTTAGGCAACATTGATCCAGCCGCTGTGGCGGGTATTGAAGCGGTGTTGCATGATACGGTTAAGACCACGGCCCCATTTTCTCTCATGGCAAAGGGACTGGGCGTTTTCCCTGGCTTAAGGCGCCCGCGAGTGATATGGATTGGGATTGTCGGTCAAATTGACGCGCTCATCAGATTGCAGCGTGGGCTGGATGAAAATTTGCAAAAAATCGGATTTACGCCGGAAAAAAGACCGTTTAAAGGACACCTTACAATAGCAAGAGTAAGAGGCGGGCTCGATTCCCGTCGGATGGCTGCTGCAATAAATCGCTTTCAAGATTTTGAAGCCGAGTCATTCACCGTAAAAAACCTGGTGCTTTTCAAAAGCGATCTGCAACCAACTGGGTCTGTCTACACCAAACTGCTGGATATAGCGTTTTGACCGGTTTGTTTCCCTGCAAGCACCACCTTTTAAGGCGGGGTAAAGGGGGGCGAGCGCAGGGTACGGGGTATTTTTTCTTGCCATACCAACCGGGTGGCTGCTTGTAATCGTGTGTTTCTCACCCGATTCCAAACGCAATGATTGAGAGCGGATGTTCTCTTGTATTCCCTCCCCGGGGTCGGGAATCCAACCCATCCCATGCAAGACATGGGATGGTCATTGACACACACCCGGTTGCAAGTGCAACGCATGAAGCACTCACGTGCTTTTGCCTTTCTCCGCTTAGGCGGGGAAATTCAATCCATGCCGTGCTGCACACGGTATGGGCGTTGACGCCGCGACAAGATCCCCGAGTTAGCTGGTAGGAATATATTCCCTTCCGGGAAGCCCCGTCCTTCAGGGCGGGGAGCTTCATTCTTGCTATGACCCCATAAGGAGGCGACAATGAGTATTTCACCCGACAAAGAAAAGGCGGTTGAGACCGCAATGGGTCAAATAGAACGCCAGTTCGGCAAAGGCTCTATTATGAAGTTGGGAGACAGTCCAGTCATCAAAGTGCCGATTATCCCGACCGGATCGCTCGCCCTGGATAAGGCTCTGGGAATCGGCGGTCTTCCCAGGGGTAGAGTGATCGAAGTGTTTGGCCCCGAGGCATCCGGCAAAACAACACTGGCGCTGCACGCTGTTGCGGAAGCCCAGAAGCTGGGCGGAATTGCCGCTTTTGTCGATGCAGAACATGCACTGGATGTTCCATATGCCCGTAAGCTGGGGGTTAATTGTGACGAGCTTCTTGTTTCCCAACCCGATACCGGCGAACAGGCCCTTGAGATTGCCGATATGCTGGTCAGAAGCGGTGCCATCGATATCATGGTGATCGATTCTGTGGCAGCGCTGGTTCCGCGGGCAGAAATTGAAGGTGAAATGGGAGATTCGCACATGGGGCTTCAAGCCCGGCTGATGTCCCAGGCTCTCAGAAAGCTCACCGGTACCATCGGAAAGACCATGACCTCTGTGATTTTTATAAATCAGATTCGAATGAAAATCGGTGTTGTGTTCGGAAATCCCGAAACGACTACTGGCGGTAATGCCCTTAAATTTTATTCGTCCGTAAGGCTTGATATTCGACGGATCGGGTCCATTAAAGATGGTCAGGAAGTTACGGGAAACCGGACCCGGGTGCGTGTGGTAAAAAACAAGATGGCACCGCCGTTCAAAGAGGCCGAGTTTGATATTACTTATGGGGAAGGCATATCAAAAACCGGTGATTTGCTGGATATAGCGGCAGAGGCTGGTATTATTGAAAAAAGCGGTTCCTGGTACTCATTTGAGGGCGAAAGAATCGGGCAGGGGCGACAAAATGCCAAGCGGTTCTTGAGCGAGAATTCAGAGACCTATAGTGCGGCCCTGATGAAAGTCAAAGAATCTCTGGGTCTGTCCGAGCCATTGGTTGAACCTACCGCCGAAGACGTTTCATGATTATGTTGCAAAGATAAAAACAGCCCCGGGGGAGGGGATGGTGCCGGATCTCATCCCGCAGGGCGGGATTCGTCCGGAATGACGATTTTTTATGAATGATGACCGGTTCGCTTCCCTGCAAGCCCCGCCTTTTAAGGCGGGGTTAAGGGAAGCTATCTGAAACAGATATCTTCCTTTCCGGCAAGCCCCGCCCCTTGGGGCGGGGAGCTTCACTCATTTTCTCTGTGGGCGGTCGATGACCTACAGCTAGAAATTCATCGATGAATTATGGGGTTTTTATGACTGGAAATGAAGTTCGCAAAACATTTCTGCAGTATTTTGAAAAGCATGACCACAAAGTGGTGAGAAGCTCATCACTGGTTCCCCAGGATGATCCCACCCTGCTCTTTACCAATGCGGGAATGGTTCAGTTTAAACGGGCGTTTCTCGGCGAAGAGAATCGCGGCTACCAGAGGGCTGCCACATCACAAAAATGTGTCAGAGCCGGCGGGAAGCATAACGACCTGGAGAACGTTGGCTACACCGCCCGACACCATACATTCTTCGAAATGCTGGGTAATTTTTCCTTCGGTGATTACTTCAAAGAGAAGGCCATCGAGTACGGCTGGGATTTGTTAACCAATGGCTATGGGCTGCCGGAAGATCAATTGTGGGTTTCAATCTATCTGGATGACGACGAAGCCCATGAGATCTGGCACAAACAAATAGGCGTACCCCAGGAGCGAATCCTGCGCTTTGGCGAAGAGGATAATTTTTGGGCCATGGGCGAAACAGGTCCATGTGGGCCCTGCAGCGAAATTCATATCGATCGCGGCGCTGCATTGGGTTGCGGTAAACCGGAGTGCTCGCTTGATTGTGAATGCGACCGCTTTCTTGAGTTGTGGAATTTGGTATTTATGCAGTTTAATCGAGATGAAACCGGAAAAATGACCCCCTTACCAAAGCCCAGCATCGACACCGGCCTGGGTCTGGAGCGAATGGCAGCGGTTCTGCAGAATGTGACCAGTAATTTCGATACGGATTTGATACGACCGATCATACGCAAAACCGAAGAACTCTGCGGAAAAGGCCTGGGAGATTCGGAGGCCACCGACGTGGCCCTCAAGGTGATTGCGGATCACAGCCGGGCGGCCGCATTTCTTATCGGTGACGGTGTCTTTCCCTCCAATGAATACAGAGGCTATGTCTTGCGGCGCATTATGCGTCGGGCCATCCGTTACGGTCGCAGTATCGGATTTACCAAACCGTTTTTGCACCAAACGGCCGAGGTGGTTTTCGATATCATGAAACCGGCCTACCCCGAGCTGATCGAATCGTCGGCTTTTATCACCAATGTGATCAAAAACGAGGAAATGCGGTTTATCGAAACCCTGGATACCGGCCTGAAGGTGTTAAACGATACCTTGGGCGAGCTGACGGTCAAAGGGCAAAAAGAAGTGCCCGGTCAGGTTATTTTTAAACTCTATGACACTTACGGTTTCCCGGTGGACATCGTAAACGATGTGGTCAGGGATAAGGGTCTGACCCTCGATTTAAAGGGATTTGATAAGGCCATGGAAGGTCAGCGGGCCCAGTCCCGGTCAGTGGCAACTTTCTCCAAAGTCAGCGATGCTTATAAGGATCTGACCGCCAAAGGATTTCAATCTGTGTTCGTGGGGTACGATCAGTCCAGCTTCGGTTCCAAGGTAGTCGTGCTGGTAAAAGATGATTCCGAGGTGTCCGAGGCGGCGCAAGGTGCCGACATTGAGGTGGTGACTGAATTTACGCCCTTTTACGCTGAAGCCGGGGGGCAGGTAGGGGATAGCGGCAAAATTACCGCCGATGATCTGGCAATAGAGGTTAGCGATACGATCAAAGATCCCACCGGACTCATTGTCCACAAAGGAAAAATTATTTCGGGTCGCATCACCAAGGGGCAGCCTGTCAGCCTCGAGGTGGATATGGATAAACGAAAGGCGACCATGCGAAACCATACCGCCACCCACATTTTGCACGCGGTGTTGCGCAGTGTCTTGGGAGACCATGTCAAACAGGCCGGATCACTGGTTGCCCCGGACCGACTCCGTTTTGATTTCAGCCATTTTTCTCAGATAGACGCGCAAACGTTAAACCGTATTGAAAAAATGGTCAATGAACGTATCCGGGAGAATATTTCGACCCATACCGAGGAATTGGATGCCGATGAAGCCTTTAAATCCGGTGCAACGGCACTTTTTGAAGAAAAATACGGGGATCGCGTTCGGGTGGTTTCTTTGGCTGATTTCAGCAAAGAGCTCTGCGGGGGCACGCATACCCAAAGAACTGGTGATATCGGAACTTTTAAAATCATCCATGAATCCAGCGTAGCGTCCGGTGTGAGACGAATCGAAGCACTTACCGGCGAGGCCGCTGTAGAAAACGCTCAACAGATGGTAAAACTCGTTCAGCAATCAGCTCATTTGCTCAAAGATAAACCCGAAGCGGTGCCGACAAAAATCGAGAAATTGCTTTTGGACCTCAAAGGCCTTGAAAAGGATGTCGAGAAATTAAAATCACAGATGGCCGCAGGGGCGGTGGATACGATTGAGGCGGAAATGAAAACGGTCAATGGTACGCGTGTTTTGGCCAAAAAAGTGCGCGTTGACAATCCAGCGGCCCTCAGGGATTTGGCGGATCGGTTCAAAGGCAAAATTAAGTCCGGCGTCATCGTACTGGGCAGCACCGCCGGGCCCAAGGTGCTCTTAATCGTCGTCGTGACCAGCGATCTTACTGAACGCTACCATGCTGGAAATATCATAAAACAAGTCGCAGCTGTTGTCGGCGGCGGCGGCGGCGGCAGACCCGATATGGCTCAGGCCGGCGGCAACCAGCCGGATAAGTTGGATGAGGCTTTGCAGAAAGCCTATGAAGTGATCGAGAAATCCTGATTTCTTTCGGTCTGTCCGCCGTGCCAGACTTTGGCAGGCGGGCATTCATCATTCCTTGTAAGGCTGCCGCCTGGAAAGGCAAAATTCGGTGTCTGTTGTTGACGGGCTGTTGCCTAAAGATATTCTCGCCGGGTCTAAAACGTTTTTTGATAAATCTAAAGCTTACTCCGGGCGCTTTTCGAAAGATGATTTTTTTCCCTCGATATGCTACAAAAAAAATCGGGTGTTTTGCTTGTCCGCACGTCCTGCCCATCAGGTCGGGGACTGAAACCTCCGGTTTTATCCCGATTCATCTGAAATGACTTTCCCCCTTGACACCCAGCAGCGATTTCTCTATAATTACCTGAATTAAATAGATATTTTTTTTCGGAGATGAATGGATGGAATATTCAGAGGATATAAAAAAATTCTACCTGAAACATCTACCTGGGGCAACCATTGAGAAAAATTTTCTCAAAGCCCCCTGTCCATTTTGTGCCTCGGCTGAAAATAAAAAAGCGGCAACCCTGGTGGCCCTGATAAATCCGGAAAGTTTTTTTCTTGGCTTTTTTCGCTGTTTGAATCGCTGCACACCGGGTGGATTTCCTATGTATTTCGGACGCTTAATGGGTATCGATCCTAAAGAGACCCCCGGTTATGATCCGGACAGGGAACCTTTCGTTCAGGATATCATCTACCCGTTGAAACATCTCAAACCCGATATCACCAAATTTACCGCCCTTATGACGAACACACAATATGCATACTTCAGGGAATTCGGGGTCACCAAAGCGGCGGTGGACGAGATGAAGATCGGCTATAACGGTCGTTATCTCGTGTATCCATATTACATGGAAGATGGAAAGGCCTACGCTGCCCGCTGCATTCTTCCCGGTCGGGAAAACGACTATTTCTGGCATGGTAATGATAAGTTTTTTTCAGCTGAGTTTCAGATATATAACATGCCTGAAATCGACCGGTGTGAAGGAGGCGCGCTGTTTATCACCGAAGGTGAGAACAATCTTTTGACTCTCAAAGAACTGGGATATCCGGGGATCGCGGTTCCCGCGGTGGCGGATTTGGAAAATATCGACCCGGACCGATTGGATTTCGTTAACCATCTTTTTATTGTCGTCAGCAGTGCCCCCGAGGCATACCTTTCCGCCCGGGCGTTGGCCACCAAACTCGGCTTCAAGGCCCGTCTCATCAAATGGCCGACACATCTGAAAAGGGGTTATAACCTCTGCCAGCTGGCAACAGATACGGGCAAGGAGTTTCGATCCACAGTTTCTCAGATGATCCAATCCAGCAAATCGTTTTCTCCTTTTGCCTCCCCTGAGAAGGAACATCGTAGCTTCCTTGAGACGTTGAGCAAGGATAAGGGCAAAGATTTGTTGGGATTGAGTTCTGGTTTCGAAAAAATGGACCATGCCCTGAGTGGAATTCGCGGGATTAACATCATGGGAGGACCCCCAAAGGCAGGAAAATCCTGCTTTTATATGCAGATTTCCACCGAAATGGCCAGACGCAAGACACCGGTCATCTATTACGACTTCGAAAACGGCCGTCAAAAAATATATCATCGAACCCTGTGCCGCCTGAGCAGGCTGTCTGATAAAGATCTGAGAGACATCGCTTTGGACGACGATGCTGCCGCAAGACTCAAACAAGCCCAGGAAGAGTTTAAAATCATTCTCAATTATTTCCGCGTGGTGACCGACAGAAAGCTCAATCCTGCTATTATGAGGCGTCAGATTGATTTCCTCCAGCACGAAACCCGAAGGGAAAACACAGTCGTTGTCGTCGACAGCCTCCATAAACTCCCGTTCAAAGATCTCTCTGACCGCCGGACCGGTATCGATTCGTGGCTGCGGCATATGGAAGCCATCCGGGATGAGCAAAACGTCGCTTTTTTTGTTATTTCCGAATTGTCCAGGGGCACCGGCGGTCAGTATACAAAAAAGCCGGATTTAGGATCTTTCAAAGAATCGGGTGATATCGAGTACAGCGCTGACAATGCGATGATACTCATCCCCAACTGGGATCCCATTGATCCAATTTCAACCGCCGCCAGGGAGAGTACTTTGTGGCTGGCGGCAAGTCGCGAAAACAACCCGGGCAAAATTGGTGTCTATCGGTTGGAATTTCCGTACTGGAGTTTTAGGGAAGTCTAAAATGGGAGATTGGGATATATTATGACCAGGAGAGGACGAACCCGTATCAATGCAATTGTTTGCCTCGCAATTCTGGCCTTGCTGGGCGGTTGCGCCACTTCATCCGTCGAAGAACCTACGGTCACACCGGCGACCCACGGAATAAGCGACACTGCCGATCAACGTGCTTTCCAGGCCATGGCCAGTGGCGATTATCCAACCGGTATTCGGCTCTATGAGCGGATAATTGCAGAAGATCCCGGCAACGCTGTGGCTCACTATTACCTGGGGTATGGCTACGGTCAAACCGGAAACCGCTTAAAAGAGATCGACTTTTATAAAAAAGCAGTTTCGTTGGGATATAAAACCGATCAAATCTTTCACAATTTGGGGGAGGCCTATCTGGAATTGGGCCGAGTCGCTGAATCCATTCATGCCTTTAAACAGGGCCTCGCCGTCAATTCGAAAAGTGCCGACAATCATTTCGGTCTGGCCAAGGCCTATTACGAGACCCAAAGTCACCATCTGGCCGAGCAACAACTTTTGAAGACCATTCGTCTGGAACCGGGGGTTGTCGAGTTCAGAGAATTTCTCGGCTTATTTTACATGGAAAGAGGAGATTTTTTCAAAGCCGCCGAACAATTTGAGCAAATACTGGAAATCGATCCCGATCACGAGGGCGCCAGGGAGTATCTCAAACAACTTGTCAAACAAAAGCAGCTGGAGATAAAAGGTCTGCCCGGCAGGGGCGGGGATTAAAATTTGAGCACGTCGATCATTGAAAACACCCTGCCTTTTGCACCTTCCTTGATTTTTTCAGCCAGGTACAACACGGCATCCAGCGTGCCCCTGCCGTAAACCTCCCGGCCGTTGACAAGATGGCTGAATTCGAAGCGTACGGTTTTGTCATGGGAAACAAGGGTATAGCTGTGCCATCCGTGTCCGTCCAGATATTCCTCCGGGATGCCCCATTCAGCTTTTTGAACCGCCGGATCCCGCACCATCACAATCTCGTCTGCCGCAAAAGGCGTGCCGAGTGCATTAAAGTAGTTTACCATGGCTTTTGCCGTACCGCTGGTATCCGCTTTGCCTTTTTGATGGCTCTCTTTGATGGTTAAGGTGTATCCCTCGAAAAGGTTGGGAAACGTGGCGGCCGCGTATGCCATCATCGCCTGAAATCCGACAATCTGTTTAGCCATGTTCGGCGCAATCACCGCCGCTATGGAAGACCCGGACACCGTATCTTCGAGAAGTTTCCGGTCGCCACCGGTGGTTCCCATGACAAAGGGCAATTCGTGGTCGCAGTAAAATTCGGCGTTGCTGTTTACCGCGCTTGGATGGGTGTAATCAACGCTGATGAAAGAACGGGTGGATGCCTTGATTTCTCTTATTGTCACATCGCGCGCATCCGGACGAACAAGCCGGATGGTGACACCTTTGACATGGTGTTCGGTGGCAGAAATTTCGGGTCCTGTCAGTGAATATGGGACCAGATCCAATCGGTTATCCGTCACAAGCTGTCGTGCCACCACCTGGGCCATGTTGCCGGGAAGCCCGTTAACCATGACGTTTGCAATACTCATCGAGCACCTCCTTAAATTAAAAGCCATCTCAAAAATATAAACGATCTGTCATTTTTGAGACAGCTTCCGGCTTATCTACCAAGTGCTGTGCGATTTTGGCCAACTTGGGAAAATTATTGCCGGGCATACAGCCGAGGTTGTTCTTTAATGCCGCTACCGCACAAGGGATGTATTTTGCAAAATATTTTTTTTTCTTTGTCTTGCTCAGATAGCCAAAAGCTCCCAGTATCTGGAGATTTCTTGTCAGGGCGCAGTAATAATAGCCGGATTGGAATTTAGCCGGTTCTGCAATACCGAAGCTGGGAAGAATTCGGACACAATAGTCCAACAGTGTCTTTTGCATTTTTAAAGGCAATGCCACATAGGGATCGATGATAAGAGAGGCCAGATCATACTGGACGGGTCCGATGCGGCCGCCCTGGAAGTCGATGAAGTAATATTGATTATGTTGGACCATGATATTGCGGGATTGAAAGTCTCTGTGCATGAAGCCGTTGATGGACAGTTCTACGGTTTTTTTTGCCAGCGCCGTAAATTCGTCCTCAAGATCACTTCCGGTTATATCCCAGCCCAGATACTGTTTCAAAAACGCTTCTACAAAATAACGACATTCCTTTTCAAGAATAAGTTCCCGATCGTAGGTGGGAGTCTGGTAAGCCCACAAGGGGTTAAAATTTTTTGCTCCGGTCACCGACTGTTTTAAAAGCAGTCTGATGATGGACCGGTAACGGTGAACAATATCTTTCGAGTATTTTGTTTTTTGAATGACGTCCTGAAGATTTTTATCCCCCAAATCTTCCATAAAAACAAGACCCGCGAAGGAATCATCCAAATATATTTTAGGGACGGGCAGCCCCGCCGCGCTCAGATGGCGACCAATTGCCACAAATGAATCAACCGCTGCAGTTTCCGGTCCTTTTCTGATGCCGTGGTCGACCATCACGAGTGATTTTTGGCTGGCGGTCAATCGATACCATTTTCGATCGGATCCATCCCCCCGCAGTTTCACGCGATCTATCGGATGGGGCCGCAGCTTCGGCCAAGCCCTCAAAAAAGCCTGCGGGGCCAGTTTGTCATAGACAGCCCGGCGATAGTCCCGGGGTGTTCCGATATCTCTCCAGTAATGATTTGCACAGATAAAGGCCTTAATTCTGCGCCCGGCCCCTATCATTTCCGTGAATGCGTCAATGCTGCTGGAATAACCGCTGGAAGGGATGAAATCGAGAATTTCGGGATCCAGGACCTGTATGCCCGTAAAGGCCAGTTTGGCATGGCGGCACGATTCAAGCCCCTGGCCGCGGGTTTCGAATTTTTCAACATATCCGTCCGGGCTGAC
>JASFTQ010000155.1:0-10549 GCA_050053515.1 Desulfobacterales bacterium
TTGTTCCGGGGAAAGCGTTTTATCCTGGGTGTCCAGCACCTCCATGTCCTTGCTCCCTTTCAGGGCTTTGTGAAGACCTGTAGCAATGAATGTCATGGAGCCGCCCCAGGAAATGCTTTCGGGTTTAAGGGTGCCGATAATATTTTTCAGTACAATATCTTTAGCTTCAGTTGCCGTTTCAGCCACAAAGACCTCAAAATTATTGGCTTCCAATTCTTTTTTAAGGTCACTCAACCGCAGCTGCCAAAAATGCTCAATTGGTTTATCCATGGGCTCGTCCTCCGATATTGATTAAATAGGTTATTGCGCTGAGATCCAAACGCCGCTGATTTATAACTCTCTCGATCATCCGGTGCAATCCACGTTTACAGGCCGCTATATAAAGAAATGAGCACTGTGTGTCAAGTATACACCCATCATCACCCGGATTTGTTTGGGATCGACCCGAAAAGTTTATTGGACAATTAACCAATCCCCGGGTATAGTAGGGTTGTATATACTGATGGGTTCACAGAGCAACCAATATCTTTCGATCGCGGCCGGTCTTCGGCGAGCCCCCTTCGGTCTGAGCCCTTCGGCAGTGAGCTCAGGGTCGAAGACAACCGTGTCGAAGCCGCTCCCATCTAGTCAACTTCGAGCGGTGGGATCCCGATTCGGCGGGAGAAAAAATCTACTACCGGATTATTCGAATCACGGAAACTCCCCGAGGTGAATTTTCATGAAATTTAAAAATGTTCAAGATGTACAGAAAAAATTGGAGAAAGCGGACTACATATGCTCTCAGGCAATTGCTACAGTCGTCTATCTGGCCCAGGCCACCCAAAAGCCCATTTTAGTGGAGGGTCCGGCGGGTGTTGGTAAAACCGAACTGGCCAAGGCTGTGGCCAGAAGCCTGGACCGCAGCCTGATTCGTTTACAGTGCTATGAAGGTCTGGATGAATCAAAGGCACTGTATGAATGGGAATACGCGAAGCAGTTGTTGTACACTCAGATGATGAAAGATAAAATCAACGACGTCATTGCCGGCTCCGGATCAATGACCGAAGCTGTAGATCGCATAGCGAGTCAGGAGGATGCATTTTTCTCCGAGCGTTTCATGCAGCCGCGTCCTCTTTTGCGGGCCATATCATCAGAAAGCCCCGTGGTTTTGCTGATCGATGAAGTGGACAAATCCGATCCGGAATTCGAGGCTTTCCTGTTGGAGGTGTTGAGTGACTTTCAGGTTTCGATACCGGAGCTGGGCACCCGCAAGGCCCAAAATATACCGTTTGTGGTCTTAACCTCCAATGATTATCGGGATATGAGCGATGCGCTGAAACGTCGCTGTATCCACCTTTATATCGATTATCCCGATCAAGCGCTTGAGATGAAAATTGTCCGGTTGAAGATTCCGGGGATTGATTTACAGCTGGCCGATCAACTTGTCAAAACCATCCGGCACATCCGTGACCTGGATCTCAAAAAGAAGCCCACCATCTCCGAAACTCTGGACTGGGCTCAATCATTGATCGCCCTGAAGGTTGAGAACTTGAATCCGGATGCCGTCACCCAAACCTTGAACGTTATTTGCAAGTATCGGGCAGACGCCGATCAGGTTGCGGATAATATGCAGAAGATATTGATTTAAATCCCCCATGAATTGAACCGCGATAGCAAGTGCATTCCACGCAGCTTGCTGCGGGGTTAGCGAGCGAATCACAAAACAGATAGAATTCCTCTCGGTGAAGATTCCCTGCAGCTTGCTGCAGGGTACGCTTCAATTGTTAAGGGACCATGTTGGATCTGGTATTGAAGTTTGTATCATGCAGCCGGGTGGCCGGCCTCAGAATATCAACGGCGGAAGTGCTCGACTGCCTCACACAGCTCGAACTGATCGATGTCCTGGACGAAACCCAGTTTGCGGCTGTATTGCGCGCCAATTTTGCCAAAAGCCGCCGGGAGCAGGGTAAATTTGATCATCTTTACCATTTGTTTTTTCACGAACTCCGGCAGGATGCCGGAATCGCGCATTCCCGGCAACTCGCCGATCAGAAAGCCGAAATCCTCAAAGCCCTGAAAAATCGCACAAACGGCAGCCAAAACATCCAAGCGCTACTTGATTTATTGGGCGATGATCCGTCTTCTTTTTTGGAACTGTTGCGCCAGACCGAGTCAGCGGGAGTGGGGCCACCCGGTGGTATCGGCGGAAACCTGGGACCGGTGACGCAGCGCCTCGAGATGATGCTGGCTGTATGGAATCTAAAAAATGAACTGTTACAGTTTTTAAATGAAAACCGTTCCAGGATACCCTGGGAAGACCGGCGGGATTTAACCTCTCATTTTGATGACCGCCTTGAAGTTGCTCGTCGACTGCTCATGGAAAGCCCGCGGTCTGAGTATGATCCCGCGAAGTCGGTGAAATCCTATGATACGCACCTGAAAGAGCTGGGGAAAATATCCTTTGCTTCGCTGACGCCGTCTGAAGTGGCCGAAGTGCGTGAACTCATTGAACAGCTGGTGCGCAAATTCAAAGATACTGTCAGCCTCCGCTATGCCAGGGCAAATCGCGGGCTTTTGGATGTGAAAAAAACTTTGAGGGTGTCGGCACAGTATCAAGGAATACCCCTGGAAATTCATTACCGCAGTCGGCCGCCCCGCAAAGGCAAAATTGTTACCCTGTGCGATCTTTCCGGTTCGGTTTGGTCTGCCGCCCGATTTATGCTCAATATGCTGTATTCATTGCAGGAATGTTTTACCCAGGTGCGCAGTTTCGTGTTTGTTGCCGGTTTGGATGAAGTCACCGGTATTTTTGAAAGTTTTGAAATCAACCTTGCGATCGATAAAGTATTGAGCGAGGCCGCCGTCGACTACAACGCAGCCACGGATTACGGCGAGACCTTCCGCCAATTTAAAAAAGACTACATGGATATACTCAATAAAAAAACCACCCTTATTATCATCGGAGACGGGCGCACCAATTATGCGAATCCTGAAGAGGGCATTCTAGCAGAAATGCGGGATAGAAGCCGCCGGATTATCTGGCTCAACCCGGAAACCGATATTTTTTGGCACTCGGGAGACAGTGAAATGCGCCTGTATCAGACCTACTGCAATGAAGTGCGGCCCTGTCAGAATCTAAATCAACTTACTGATTTCATAAAAGATCTTGTCCTGTAATCAAAAACGCGCTATGGGGTTTATTCCCCGTCCGCCACGCTTTCCCGGCGGATTAATCCGCCACAGTTGTCTGACGGACGGCGGGATATGTTTTATTTCTGCGAATTCGATATTTAATTTAACCTTGGATGGGGCACACAAAACCATAATAAATCACATTTGACCGCTCAAGTATCGATTACCATTTCCTTATACGTGGGCAAAATATGAGCACGGCATCAAATTCTGAATCACAGGAATTTATCCATTTTCCGTTGGATCAAACCATCACGGCCATCAGCGGCCATTATATCGTGGTGAAGGAAGTCTGTTTGCCGTTTCGAGGAAGAAAGCTTCTCTACCTTGTGGGGTACGCTATTGTGGATACCTCCTGTTGCGGGGTGGGGGGCTGCACATATGCCCAGGTAGCGGGTTTTGTATTGAACTGGAAAACAAAAAATAACCCGGCTGGGCATCTTGTTTCAAAGGTTGAGCCGATTAGGGATAAATCCATTCAACGGGAGGTTCAGCGCTTAATTAAAAAAAACGAACATGTTCAGCAGGTTAACTTCATCTAGCCGCCTCGGCCTGCAATTCATCAATCCGATCTCTGCCGCTAAGACCCAGAACTGCTAGATACTTTCTTACATTCGGTAAAGGCACTAAATTTTTTGGTCAAATTGTCTTTAAAAAAGAAATGGAATTCTTGAAAAATCTTGAAACTGAATTTTTATGCGTGTATACTTATACGACATTTCTACCCTGCAGAAGCCACAGGTTCCACAAAAGGTCCAAATTTATCACCCGCTATTTGTTTAGTTTCATTATAACGTGACGGGTTGTTGCCAAAAATTTTTTAGCCGACGGCAAAGCATTTTAGACTCAGCGCAAATACCCCTGGTCAGCAACCTGTTGAAGCTCCCTTGATTTCTCGCTAGGGTGCGGGTGCCGGCCAATACATAGGAGACAGTGTGATGGACGTTATCTGGGAAATAGGTTTTCAGGCCATTAAAATACTCACCCTGGTTATCGGAGTAATGGGGGTTGTACTCTCAATTATGCTGCTGTTTGCACCCAACCTGGCTAAAACCATCAGCAAAATTTGCAACCAGTATGTGGATCTTGATCAAAAAATCAACTATTTGGATAAAGATATCAATACTGCCAGCGTAATTTATCGCCACAATATCATTTCAGGTTCATGCCTGATCATTGGCTCGGCTTTCACAATTGTTTTTTTATTTTACGGTCTCGATGTCAAAGGTTTTATTGCAGTGTTTTTCGGTTCCCAGAAATTTGCCACGACCAATGAGGTTATTTTCAGCTCTTTTGCCTTATTGGGCAAGATGGCCGGCATTACCGGTCTAATCATTGGATCGATTCTGTTGTTCAATCCCGGACAAATGCAAGGAATTGAACACAAAATGAATACCTGGTTTACCACCCAACCCGTATTTGCAAAGCTTGATCAGGCTCAGGGTGACTTCGATTCGATCATATACCAGCGTCCTCTTTTATATGGCTCGATTGGCTTGATCACATCGCTGATATTGACCGCCCTGGCAGTCATCAACATACTTTAAAAACGGCTTGAAATCCCATTTTTCTTTGGTGAATCGCCCCGCCACTTACCCACGAAATTCCGCTCCGAAGTGGTTTCAAGACCCATCCAAGACTCAATAGCCCCGCCGTCAGCGGGACCAACCGAATACCAATTGTAGCGGTTGCCCCGTTGACTGGTAACGTTTAAACATTATATTGCGTTCAAACATCAAATATGGATAATAAATATCCATTTATCTCAAATAACCCTTTGATAGTGTATAAAAAGTATCCACCTGATCCGGCTGGATTTTTCTACGGGTGCAGGTAATGTTCCTGTTTGGCAAGTGACGATTCCGTTATGAACATTAAATATTCCGCGGCACTTTATTTGCAAACTTTGTGCATATGATCAAAAAGTCAAAGACCAACAAATTCTGGACCAATATTCCACCCTGGATATTTATCGGCGCTGCAGTGGTACTTTTGCCGATATTTGCATTCATGACGGTGGATAATATCAACCGTCAAAAGGAAAACAGTTTTCGGCTGTTGATGGAAAAGGGCGCGGCTTTGATAAGGTCCTTTGAAGCGGGAACCCGCACCGGAATGATGGGAATGATGCGCAGCGGATTTAAACTTCAAAGATTGCTCAGCGAAACTGCCCAACAACCAGACATCGCCTATTTGCTGGTAACCGATGAGACCGGCAGAATTCTGGCCCACAGTGACCTTTCCAAAATCGATGAATTCCATAGCCGGGATTTAAACTTCGAAAACGCCTCCTCATCTGAAACGCCTCAGGGGCGTATCGTTCAGCAGCCCGATGGTAGAGAAATTTTTGAAGTGTATCGGCGGTTTACACCCACGGGCGGTCAGCCGGGAATGCATCACGGCCGCATGATGCGCTCTCGGCAATTTTTCGGAAGTAAAGGAGGTCTGTCGGCATCTCTTCAGATCATTTTCGTGGGCCTGGACATGGGAACGATTGAGGCCGCCCGCAGATCCGATACCCGGCACACCATCATCATGGGATTGATCCTGCTGTTCATTGGATTTGCCGGAGTTATCTTACTGTCTTTGGCTCAGAACTATCGGACCACCCGGGCATCGCTATCCAGGATAAAAGCATTTTCCGACAACCTGGTGGTGAGCATGCCGATCGGCCTAATTGCAATTAATGATCAGTATAAAATTGCATCCTTTAACAATGTGGCCGAGTTTATACTGGGTTTGTCAGCCGAAAAAATGATCGGCCGGGATGCCAGGGGGGTGCTTCCAATTGAATTGCTGCGGCAAATCGAAATTTTGGATGTCGACAGTGATTTGATAGAAAATGAGATTGAGTGCAGCACCCATAGGGGTAGAAACATCCCCCTCGAGGTGAGTGCTCAATCGCTGCATGATGGCGACGGTAACTTTTTTGGATATGTCTTGCTTTTCAAGGATCTCAGCGAGATTCAAGCACTGAGAAGAGAAATCGCTCGCAATCAGCGTTTAGCATCCGTCGGCAGACTGGCGGCGGGCGTGGCCCACGAGATACGCAATCCTTTGAGTTCAATCAAAGGCTTAGCGACTTATTTTAAGGAAAGATACCGGGAAAATCCTGATGACCAACAGATTGCAAACATCGTGATCCAGGAGGTCGACAGGCTCAATAGGGTAGTGGGCCAACTGCTTGATTTTGCCAGACCGGTTAAAATTTCAAGAAAGTCCACCCCAATAAAGACACTTATTGAAGATTCGTTGAAGCTGGTTGAAGTACAAGCGGCTGATAAAAATATAAATATCGAGCCCCATTTTCCAGCGGAAATGCATCCGATATTTGTCGATCCGGATCGTTTGAATCAGGTCCTGCTCAACCTTTATTTGAATGCCATTGAATCAATGGATGAGGGTGGAAAACTTGATGTTTGGATCTCGAATTCAGAATATCAGAATAGCATCGAAATAAGGATCGCTGATAACGGCAGCGGTATCAGCCCGGGAGATTTGGCCCATATTTTCGACCCTTACTTTACCACCAAGGCCGCCGGGACGGGTCTCGGATTGGCTATCGTACATAACATTGTGGAGGCTCACGGTGGCAAGGTAAAAGTGGACAGTAAACTTGGAGAGGGTGCAATATTTACGATTCATTTACCACTTACTGATACAGATACGTCCGATGACTAAAAAGCAATCCATGCTGGTGGTTGATGATGATCCTGCCCACCGCGCCATGCTGCGGGCACTTTTGGGGGGCTGGGGGTATGACATCTTTGAAGCCGACGACGGTTCAAAAGCCGTTCAGGAAGTTAAAAACCGGTACTTTGACCTTGTCCTGATGGATGTGCGCATGTTGAATGTTTCCGGGCTGGAAGCCCTGGCTCAAATAAAGTCTTACAACCCCGCTATTCCCGTGATTATTATGACTGCCTTTTCGTCTGTCGAAACTGCCGTGGACGCTCTCAAAAAAGGGGCATACGATTATCTCACCAAGCCCCTGGATTTTGATAAGTTGCGGTTGACCATCGAGCGGGCCATGGAGCATCTGCAGCTTAAAGAGGAAAACCTCATCCTCAAAAAAAATCTTGGTGCGCAATTTGACCGGCACAACATCATCGGCCGTAGCCCGTCCATGGCCAGGCTATTGGAAACAGTCGCCCAGGTGGCACCGTCGGAAGCAACGGTGTTGTTAACCGGTGGATCCGGCACCGGCAAAGAATTGATAGCCGGTGCCATACATTTCAACAGTCATCGAAAAAATGGGCCGTTTATAAAGATAAATTGCGCTGCACTCACCGAGACCCTGCTCGAGTCAGAATTATTTGGCCATGAAAAAGGGGCCTTTACCGGTGCGGATCGCAGAAAAGAAGGCTGCTTCGTGCAGGCGCATAATGGCAGCCTCTTTCTGGATGAGGTTAGTGAAATGCCGCTGACCATGCAGGTCAAATTATTGCGTGTGCTTCAGGAAAGAGAGATCACCCGCGTGGGAGGGGAAAAGGTGATAACGGTGGACGTCAGGGTCATCGCCGCCACCAACAAAGACTTGCTGAAGCTGGTCAAAGGGGAGCGCTTTAGGGAGGATCTGTATTACCGCTTGAACGTCGTTGGTCTTGAGATACCGCCCTTGTGCAACCGGCGGGATGATATTCCCCTGCTTGCCCAGCATTTTATTGAAAAGTTTGCTGCCAATAACAAAAAAAAGATCAAGGGCTTTACCCCCAAAGCCATGGATTTGCTGCTTAAATATGAATGGCCCGGCAACGTCCGCGAGCTTATGAATGCGGTGGAGAGGGGTGTCGTGCTGGCGCAATCCGAATATCTGGACGATACCGATCTTAGGCTTTTTGGCGAAGCATCACCAACAGCCAACGCGCCGGCCCCACTGGTCGATGAAGCCTCTCGACCGCTTGAGGAGGTTGAAAAAGAAACCGTTCTTAGAGCCCTGGATGCAGCGGGGGGCAACAAAAGTGAAACCGCCCGGCGGTTGGGTATAACCCGAAAAACACTTCATAAAAAACTAAAAAAATATGGGGTTATGCCTTAGCGGTCCGCGCCCAAATCTTTTTTTGAAATGTGTGCAAGGAGTAAATATGAACGAGGTGGCGAGTGAGATCATCCGGTGTCGTTCATGCGGAGCAAAAAATAGAATTCCGGCGGAAAGGCCCAAAGTCGAAGCGAAGTGCGGCAAGTGTGGTTCGCATCTCGAGGCGCAGGGGAAAGATCCGGATTCAGCAAGCGCTTACACCATCCGGTGCCTGGAATGCAGAACCAAAAATAGAATACCGGCCGCCAAAATCGATGCCGGTGCAAAATGCGGCAAATGCGGTGTTCCCCTAAAAGCAGATGAATTGTTTGTCCCGCAGCCAGTGATGGTGACCGACAGCAATTTTGACGACGTGGTTTTAAATTCTCCCCTGCCGGTTCTCCTTTTATGTTGGGCCGCATGGTGTCCCACCTGTGGGGCCGTTGTTCCCATCATAGATGAATTAGCCCGAGATACAAAGGGTAAAATACGGGTCGGCAAGCTGAACGTAGATTCTAATCCGACGACCGCGGCTAAATTCAATGTTTTGAGTGTCCCCTTCATCTTTATTTTTGATAACGGACAATTAAAGGAAAGCATGCCCGGAGGCTTGCAGAAGCATGAGCTTATGATGAAGATGGCCCAATACCTCTGAATTCCAATCCTAAATAGTTATTTTCCAGCTGAGCTGCGTTCTCCGCGGGTTTTTCGTCTGCGGCGTACTAATCAGTGCGCCTCGACGAAAACCTTTGTGCGGCCTTGCTCAGCAGGAAAATTCCTCATTTAGGATTGAAATTCAGGTACTCGGAGTTGTTTCAAAACCTCTTTTTGAGCCATTTTGCGGTCTTTTGTTCCAAGGCGCTGCCCTGGCGGGACAAAATCTCGAACTGTTTGAGGGCGCAAGCCCGAGCCTTCAAGATTTAGTGAAACGAGCTTAGCGCCTTTCATCCGCCAAAGATCAATGGCGGATAAAAAAGGCATAAAAAGGTGTAAAAGGGGGGTTTGAAACTGCTATGCTTTGCGCCTTGTCCTCGAACAAGATACAGGGCCTCTAAGACGCCTCAAGATTTCCAACCTATTTTAGGGACTGGGAATAGCGAAAATTTATGGCTTTGAATACTGAAAAAAAATGCGAGGTGCTGGCCGAGCGGCTTGCAAGTGTGCTCAGGGAGGGCATCCATTTGGGTCCGGATGCAGTGCACTTTATTGATTCGACCTTTTCAAATCCCTCCACCCGGCAACTCGCCCTTATTCTGCAAGACGAGTCTAACTGCGAAAGAGACTCCCTGTTTGATCTTATTTTTTTCCCCGATGAGACCATGCAGGTCAAATTGGAGAATTTACTGGAAGAGCTGAAATTTGAGAAGAAAGAAGAAGGACCGGTCCGGGAGGATTTACGAAAAAGGGAGCTGCCGACGGCTATTCATTTTCAGGATGCCAGGAAACCCCTGAACGTGCGAATGCCGCCTTCGATTGCAGATCAATTCATATCTCGCCTGCATGTTACCAGAAATTTGGAAAGAGAACTTGTTGACTCGATTAATAAACACGTTTCCAGATCTGCCCGACCCCTGGTCAAGGTGAAATTTCGCAACGCCAGGAGGCCACCGACGAGAGATCAATTGAATTTTCTGTCGGCATTTTTTGAAAAAATGGATACTACCGGTGAAGAGTTGATTGCCTGCCTAGAGCTCATGCTGGACGTCTTGGCTGACCTTGCGGACGATGCGGACATTTTTTCCGGCCTGATGGCCAGAAAAAAACACTATGTTAAAAGCCTGAAAATAGCAGAAAAGTTTGAGGAGCAACTGAAAACAAGTAATATCGAAACCTTGATGTTGCAGGGTGAAAGGGCCCCTTACATCAACAGGGCGGATACTGTCAGAAAAATCGCACGTATTGACGAAATCTGTATTGCCGTATTTGGCCAGACGCAACAGTTCGATCCGGTATGCGAAGGTATAAGATTCGGTGGCCAAAACACTGCCAAAGATCTCAGGCGGGTCATAAATTTGTTGACCGGGCCATGACGGATCAATTCCCGCTCTTTGCTGCGGGGAGCTTCACATCAAATCAAAATTTGTTTCAGGGTGCATGCTGTTTACAAAGAGTCTCATATAGCGTATTAAAAATTCTTTATTTTTAAAAATATCGATAATCGACCAGATCGCACCTAAATTGAGCGATTTGTCCGTGAAATCATGTTTCATCGTTGGCTGGATGCCGTATCCGTCGTGCCGGTCCCGGATCAAGTCCGGGGCAGGCGCGGGAATCCAGGAGGTTTTTCCTCATACGGATATAAAAATCAGTCAGTTTAGATTCATATATCTCCTTTTGACCTGAACCATATATCCGTCAGGC
>JASFTQ010000156.1:0-10517 GCA_050053515.1 Desulfobacterales bacterium
CATTTGAACTACGCTGAGGGCGATTGCCCGGTTTCCGAAAAAGCCGCAACCCACACCCTGGCCCTTCCCATATATCCCGAATTGACAGACCACCAACAGGCTTATGTGGTGGAAAAAATAAAAGAATTTTATTCGGAAACCAAACGATAAAAAAAATCTCAAAGGCTGGCGGGCTGTTGCCCGACTTTTTCCGGCCCAAACATTGCTTTTAAAACCCGGATTGGATATAATTTACTTGCTGTCGGCAGGATACGGAAAATCAAGGGCTTTATCATAATCAAAGTTTTCCGTGAGGGCTGTTGCCGCCTGATTTTCATAACGTTTCCCGCATAAACACAAATCAAACCTCCCAAAGACAGGCTGAAAGGCATAAATGAAAAAACACCTCGTATTTTTGATTGCCATAGTTGCAGGGATAATTTTGTGCGGTGTAACCATAGCTCAGATTTATACATGGATTGATGAAAATGGCGTAATCCATCTTTCCGACTCTCCGCTGCGAGATTCCGTTTCAAGAGAAGGAATTGAAGTAATTCCGGACCCTGAAACCGAGCCTCGAGCAGTGCGGCGACCCAACAAGAACATTCGGAAAGACAATCGTGGTTCATTCAAAATATCTCCCTCCTTAAAGAAGACAAAAAAAGCGAAAAGCCCGAAAATCGAGCTTTATACCACGAGCTGGTGCAAGTATTGTCAAAATGCCCGGGATTTCTTCCGGTCCAGAGGGATTCCGTTCACCGAATACGATGTGGAGAAGGATGCAAGCGCTGCGCGACGAAAAAATCAACTCACCCGGCATAAAGGCGTACCGTTTGCAGTAATTAACGGCAAACGAATAACTGGATTCAACAAAGCAGCTTATATACAAGCGTTAAGCAGGGAATAGCAATCCAACTCTAGAAGATGAGGTCCCTCGACATCTCCGGCACCGAAGTACAGCCGCACAGCCTCATGGCCAGCTCGAAATCGCTGCGCAGGATATCCAAAATTCGCTTGACACCTTTCTCTCCGTCGAGAGCCAACCCCCAAATAATCGGACGGCCGATGCCGACTGCCATGGCACCCAAGGCAATCGCCTTAACGACATCGGTACCCCTGCGAACACCACCGTCCACAAGCACTTCGATTTTACCATCTACGGCTTCAACGATATGGGGTAAGGCCTCGATGGTGGCCGGAACCGTATCGAGTTGTCGGGCGCCGTGGTTTGATACGATCACCCCGGCAGCACCATGATCTGCGGCCAGGCGTGCATCCTCCGGATTCAGCACGCCTTTGAGCAGCACCGGAATATTTGATTTCGAACAAAGCCAGTCCACGTCCTTCCAGGAAAGGGTGGGATCAAACTGCCACGCGACATAAGCCGCCAAACCGGAATCGGCTTTGCCTTCAGGGAATTGTTCTCTTCCGGCCGTCATAAGATTTTTGATGGATAGATCTTTTGGCAAGCGGAATCGGTTTTTGATATCCCGTTCGCGGCGTCCCCAGACCTGAGCATCAACGGTCAACGCAATAGCCTTGCAACCGTTTGATTCGGCGCGTTCCACCAGCGAAAGGGTGGCTTCGCGATCTTTATAAACATAAAGTTGAAACCAGACGGGGCCGGTGGCTTCCGCCATAACTTCTTCGATCGAGCAGGTTGATAGCGTGCTGAGTATCATAATGGTATCGGCCTTGCCGGAGGCCTTGACCGTCGCCACTTCACCTTCGGGATGTGCCATGCGATGAAATGCCGTCGGCGCAACAATGATCGGCATGGAAACCCATTGCCCCAGAACGGTCGTGCTGAGATCCCGCCTGCTGATATCAATGAGCACCCTGGGTTTTAGCTTGATGCGCTCATAGGCGGCGTGGTTTTCATGCAGCGTGATTTCATCATTAGCCCCGCTGGCATAATAGTCGAAGGCGGTCTTCGGCAATTTCTTGCGCGCCGCGGCCTCATAATCGAAAACGCTGACCAGATCTCTTTTCTCCATGACGTGTAATTACTCCTCGAGCTGCCGCCCAAATCATTTTGAGCGATCATCTTGCCGCGAAAAAAATACCCCGACCCCTCAACTAACTTTATGATCCAATCTTCAAAATCAGCGCGCCGGCGGTATCACCGGCCGCACAACCGGTAAACAGCAGATACCCGCCGCCTGCCAGCGCAACCTCCTCGATGCCTTCGATAATCAACCGGCCGGCGGTCGGCGCCTGGGGGTGGCCATAAATCAATGAACAGCCGTAATTGTTGAAACCGTTGACATCGATATTCATCTGCTCCGCCAGATAAACGTCGTTGCCGGCGAAGGGATTGTGGGTCTTAATGGTTTTGATGTCACCGATGGATAGGCCGGCGTTTTCCAGGGCCATTTTGGCCGCCGGAACAACAGACATGGCCATGTGTGCTTTTTTGGCGCGATTGTAACCATAAGAGACCATCTGAATCTCAATCGCGGGATCGGCACTGAGTTCCTCGGCTTTTTCCCGGGTGGTTACCACAACCGCGCAGTTTCCATCCGCCGGATGGGTCTGGGAACCAAAGGTGTGGGTTCCATCCGGAATTACGGGCCGCAATCTGGCCAGCCCTTCTTGGGTGCTTTCCATGACGCCTTCATCAGCTTCAATGGTGATTGTTTTTTTTCTGGAAACTTTGACCTCCGCCGGGAACATGTAGCGTTTCTGAAATGAACGGTCGTCGGTCAGAGAATCCTTGTACTGTTCATATCTTCGCAGCGTGACGGCATCGCATTGTTCTCGCGTAATGCCGGCTTCTTTGGCCACATTTTCCGCCGTCTGAATCATGGCGGTGCCGCCCCAGGGGTCCAGACTGAAATGATCCATCACCCAGTTTTCAGAAACGACGGTGCCGCCGGGTCCAGTGGGGTTGGGCCAGATGGTATGCGGGCCATTGGAACAACGATCCACCATGAGGGTATAGGCGTTGTCGTATAAACCGGTTTCGATCCCGACACCGGCCTGATAGATGCATGTGGTGGCGGTCGAGCAGGCCTGGCTGATGATCACTCCGGGGGTGTCCGTGGCACCGATCAGGGCCGCAGCCCATGGGCCGCCGTAAAATAATTTCGGCTGGCCGATGGTTATCCCCAGGATGAGGTAGTCAAACATCTTGGAATCCCAATTTTTTTGAGCCAACCATCTCTGGGAAGTCTCCGCCCCGAGGGTGATGGAATTTTGATTGGCCAAACTCCCCTGCCACCTTGCAAATGGCGTGCTGTAATAGCCGCCGTACGGGATAAATGCTTTTGTTAACATTAGCTCAACCTCCGCGTATGAGTTTTAGGTTTTCTCCCGGGTTTTGGACCCTAATTTCTCTCGCAGTTTACGATGAAGTATCTTGCCGGTGGGGGTACGGGGCATATCATCCGGTTTGATGAACACCACCTCTTTGGGACGTTTATATCCGGCCAGCTTGTCTTTGCAGCAATCTCTGATCGTCTGCTCACCGACATCCCCAGCGTCAACGCCGGGTTTGGTTATGACTACGGCAACGACTTTTTCTCCCCATTTTTCATCCGGCAGACCGATACAGGCACAATCAAAAACACATTCATGGCTGCCGACGATTTCCTCTACTTCGCTGGGATAGACATGCTCTCCGCCGCTGATGATCATATTGTCCTTGCGATCGACGATTTCAAAAAAACCATCTTCATCGCGGCGGGCCATGTCTCCGGCGGAAAACCAGCCGTCACGGAAGGCAGCGGCAGTTTTTTCAGGCAGTTTGTAGTACGCATCAAAAAGCATGGGTCCCCGTGAAAAAAGTTCACCGACCTCGCCAACCGCCACCTCGTTGCCCTTTTCATCCAACAGCTTGACAAATTCAGTTCCCAGGGTTTCGAATCCAATTGAGCCGAGCTTGCTCATTTGATACTCGGGTTTTAGCACGGTTACAATTCCGGCCTCGGTGGAACCGTAACCCTCGTAAAGTTCAACCCCGGGAAAGAAATCCATAATCGCCAGTTTCATGCTTTTTCTGACCGGTGCCGAGGAGCACAGAAGTTTTTTAATTGAGCTGACGTCGCGTTTCTTTCCTTCCGCGGCGACATTCAATATGATGTTGTAGTGGGTCGGGATAAGTGAAATAAAAGTGATCTTCTCCCGTTCGACGATTTCAAGGATCTCCTCGGGTTTAAACGACTGCGCCGGGTGAATGTACACGGATGCGCCGATGTAAGTGAAGGTGAACGTAAAAAAAGTCGAGTTGATGTGACACAACGGCATCACATTCAAGCAAATGTCGTGCTCATTGAATCCGAAATCCACCGCATTAATCAGGTAAAAAGCAATGTGAGATTCGTGGGAACGCACAACCCCCTTGGGCTTTCCAGTGGTCCCGGAAGTATAAATCAGTATCCAGGTGTCCTGCGGCTTCACCTCGGCTTCAGGTTCGTTTTCCGGTGCGCCGGTTATAAAGGCCTCATACTCCCGGTATCCCTCTCTTGTTTCCCCAACGACAACATAGTGATCCGGTGATATATTTGCTAAATCGGGTTTTATGGGGTCGACCGTCGGCGTGAATCGGTCATGGACAATGAAGGCCCTGGCATCCGAGTTTTCGACAATATAGGCCACCTCGCCGCTGACCAATCGAAAGTTGATCGGTACAACAATTAGACCTGTTTTTGCCGTGGCCAGGAAGACTTCCACAATTTCGATGCTGTTTTCCAACAGCACGGCCACCTTGTCACCTTTTGTCAGACCCAGCGCAAGCAAACTGTGAGCCAGTCGATTGACGCGCCGGTTTACTTCCGGATAGGTAAAGCTTCGGGATATATCTTTCAATGCCACCGTTTCGGGAAACTTTTTTGCATTGACTTTAAGGTTTTGCCCCAGATTCATCCAGCAGGCCATAGCAACCTCCTTACTTAAAAGCTCAAAGCTGAAAGCTGAAAGCAATATTTATTCTATCGATCAGCAGGTTCCTTTGAGCTTTGAGCCTTCAGCTTTCAGCTTCATATACTTATTCTGGCATCCACCACATAGACGGCGTCTTCAAACGCCATCAACGGATTCAGATCCATTTCCCGAATTGCCGGCAGATCACAGACCAGTTGCGAAAGACGCTGAATGGTTTCTACCAGCCGCTTCTGGTCAACACGGTTTTGTCCCCTGACACCATCCAGCAGCGCGCGCCCCTTGATACCCGACAGCATCTCCCGGGCCTCACCGCTTGTGATCGGTGTTAAATTGAAAACGACATCCTTCATGATTTCCACGTAAATGCCGCCGAGACCGAACATGATGATATGCCCGAGGCCTTTTTCGACCTTGGCCCCCATAATCAATTCGAGCCCGTCCGGATGGTATTTCTGAATAAAAAACCGCAGATCCTCGGCGGCCAGGTTTTTTTCCATCTGGTGGACGGCCTGGCGCACGGCATTGCCGTCCGGAAGGTTAGTGGCAACAGCGCCCATGTCACTTTTATGGACAATCGACTCGGCATCGGCTTTAACGACAACGGGATAACCGATTTCGGCGGCGGCGTTTTCGGCCTCGGCAACACTGCCGGCCATACGCCAATCCGCAACCGGTATCTTATAGGCCGTTAAAATTTGATGCACCTGATCAGCTCTCAGGTTCGATCGCCCGGCTTCTTTAGCCTTATCAATTATTCCTTGTCCTCTGTCCTTATCGACATCATCAAAGATTTTTACCCGGCCGACCTCGCGGTCGATGATGCCTCGATAGCGAACCAGGGCCGCCATTGCCCGGGCCGCCTCACCGGGCAGGCTGAAACTGGGCACGCCACCGTCTTGTAGGATTTTTACCACTTCGGTCCACTGGCGCTTGTCCGTCATCAGATTGCAGACGATCGGTTTTTTCTGCTGTTTGTTGACCGCCACGATTTCACGGGCGATGCTCTCGTTGTCCACAAAGAACGGCGTAACGAAATTGACGAACACACAGTCGAACTGGTCGTCTGCCATCATGGCATCTAGGCACACCCGGTAATGTTCAGCCGGTGCGGTCGCCAACACATCAACCGGATTATTAACGGAAGCGGCCGGGTGCAGCGTGTCTTTCAAGAGTGCTGCGGTTTTTTCCGAGAGGGGTGAGAGGGTCAACCCGGCATCGACCAGGATATCCGTAGCAATGACGGCCGGGCCGCCGGTGTTGGTGATGATTCCCACACGGTTGCCCCTGGCAACGGGTTGAGATGCAAAAGCAGCGGCTGCCTGTATCAATTCCCCTTCATCGGTAAACGATAGAATTCCGGCTTTTTTAAATATGAGATCCGTGGCGATATCTTCTTTTGCCAGACCACCGGTGTGGGACGCCGCGGCTTTGGCGCCTTCCATGGTGCGCCCGGCCTTCATGGCCAGCACGGGTTTTTTAGCCGCCACCTCCTGGGCGACCTCCAAAAAGTTGGTGGGGTCCCTGAGACCCTCCACGTAGGTTACGATGACCCGGGTTCCCTCATCGTCACCCAGATAGCGAATGATTTCCGGAATGGTCACATCGCATGCGTTTCCATTGGAGGCGTATATGCGTGTTCCCACCCCCATCGCTGAAAATCCCTGGTGAATGACTTCGGCCACACCACCGCTGAGGGCCACGATCGAAATGAATCCCGGCTCCGGCTTGGTGAAAGTGAAATTGCAGTAAGCTCTGATGGCCGGATCCGAATTGATGATCCCCTGGCAATTGGGTCCGAACATGCGGATGCCGTATTTTTTGGCGCGGGCCAAAAAATCCTTTTCAATGGCCTCACCATCCGGGCCGGTTTCAGAAAAGCCGCCGGAGTTGATGATGATGTTTTTCACACCCATCTTTCCGCAATCTTCAACCGCCTGAGGAACGAATTTTGCCGGAATCACCATGTGGACCACATCGATATTTTCCGGGCAGTCCAGGATCGATTTATAGGCCTTGAGGCCTCGAACCTCATCGGCCTTGGGGTTGATGGGATAAATCTCTCCGGTGAATCCAAAATCGATGAGGTTTTTGATAACCCGGTTGCCGATCGAAAGCTCTTTGGTGGAGGCGCCGATAACGGCCACCTTTTTGGGCCGAAACAGAGTATCTAACATATCTTTGCTCCTTATTTACGGGGCCAGCAAATACCAAGCCCTAAATCATGACGACCTCTCTTCCAGCTGTTCGATAAAAGCTTCGACATTTGTTTTGGTCTGTTCATCGGAAAGCAGCCTGAGATCATTGAGATCACCGTTGATAACCAGGCTCGGAACCCCCGTCTCTTTTTCGAGCCGTTGCGGCATGCCGTAACGGCAATTGGTGTTATTGGGGCAGGTTTTGGCATCATGGTAGATGACACCGTCAATCTTGAAAAACTCCAGCATGTTTTTGATGTAGTTTTCCTTGGCGGGATCTGATCGGACGATAAACAATTCCGTGTAGGCTTTCGCCATGCTTCTGAAGGGGTCTTCAGCGTCCAGCGCAGAAAATATCCAGCTGTTGCAGTATGTCGAAGCCAGGACGTTGGCATTCAAGGAGGCAAACAACTTTGAGTGGGCACTGAGTCTACCCCAGACCGGCATGCCATCCCAGTAAATCCTGTGCCTCTCATCATCAACCGCACCCTCGCCGTTTTTCGTGCGTTCTATGAGTTCCGCCAGCAGAATTTCATACACGTCCAGCGCCTTCTGGGTCCCTCTGCCCACAACGGCCGGGCCCATGAGTGTGGTTCCATCAAAAAAAGTCAACGGGGCGGGCACTGCCGCGGCCGTATCCAGTATTTTTTTCCAGATATCCGAACAATCCCGGGAAAGTTTGACTGTTTGTTTAAAAGAATCCATCTGGAAATTGTTGCCGGATACTTTTTCCAGAGGCTCAATTAGCCCTTCAAGTTGTTTGGCGATGGATGTGACATGGGCTTCCGTGACATCCTCGACCCCACGGTGCGTATGAACACCAAGGACGGGCACCTTGTATTTTTCCCCGTACCAGGAAAACCAGTCCTGGACATCACGGCATTGGTTTGTGTTAAAAACCAATACGTCCGGCTTGGGGACACTTTCGATATTAAAGGCCCGGGTCAGGGGAGTGAACCCTCTTAAAAACGCACCGATATCAGCGGTCAGGTACGAACAGATGTCGGGCGAATAGCCCAGTGCATTGGCCTCCGGGATATAATCGGTCGCCTGGCGCGTAGCGCCCAGCATCGCGGAATGGGTTTCCGGAAAATAAACCAAAAAACCCATAGCCCTCAGTATTTCGGCGGGGCCCACGCTGGTGCACCAGGCAATCTTTGGATCACCATTCTTAGATGCTGCATCGAGTTCCAGATAGTAATCTGCCATATACTTGCCCACATCGGCTGCTGCCGCAATTTTTTTTCTGACTACTTTTTTTTCTTCGACCATAATAAATCCTCCGATATGTATTTCTCTCCCCTGTTATTTGCCATCCACCATCGCATAAAGGGCGGCACCCACGGCCCCGGTTAATTGCGGGTGCTGGGGTACCAGTATTTCTTTTCCGATAATCTCCTCGGTCATTTTCACCAGGTAGGGATTGTGTTCCACCACCCCGCCGGTCATAACCACGTTTTTTGTCAAGGTCTCCATTTCCAGGACCCGTTTGATTACCGAGTAAAAAACCCCTTTGACAATATCCGTCACTTTTTTACCCTGGCGTATGTTTTCCAAAACCTCCGTGGCTGAAAACACAGTGCAGAAACTTCCCAATTTCACCATGTTTTGCGATTGTGCAGCCAAACCATCCATATCCTCCAAAGGGATGTCCAGCCGGGCGGACATTTCCTCCAGAAAAGCCCCGGTGCCAGCGGCGCATTTCCGGTTCATTTTAAATCCGGTGCGACGGCCCTTGTCATCGATTTTGACAACCTTATTGTCCTGACCGCCGATATCAATTATGGTCAGGGCAATAGGAAAATAATGGTAACATCCTTTGGCGTGGCAACCGATTTCCGTTTTCGTTTCATGGGCGAAGGCAACATTTTTACGGCCATACCCTGTGGACACGGATCTGGCAATATCTTTTGGTGTGAGCCGGGCCATTTTAAGCGATGCCTGGAGACATTCTTCAGCCGTGGCCTCGAAATCGGTTCCCGATTTCCGAACCGAATAACCGACCAATTCTTTATCGCTATTGAGAATGGCAACCTTGGTTCTGGAAGATCCTACGTCTGTGCCGACATAAACGTGTTGTAAACTCATATGGTGTATCGGGTTGAATTGATTGTATTGCTTTCATTGGTTGAATGTGACCGGTAGCCGATGGGAATATGTTCCTTTCCGGGCTGCGAAGCACCGCCGAACGGCAGAACCCCCACCCTTTAAGGCGGGGAGCTTCAATTTGTCCAATTGAATCAATCCAATCAATTAAACCAAAAAAGCGGATACGGTTGCTACTTTGACTCCAGGCCCTTCACCAGCGCCCGCAAGGTGATGTTGTACGGCGTTCCGATCCCGGCCCGCTCACCGTATTCAACAAATTTACCGTTAATGAAATCGACTTCCGTGGGGCGATGGTTTTCAATATCCATTAGCATGGAAGGTTTGTGATCACCGGCCTTGCTCATGTACTCGATGCCCTGGGGATAAAAATTCCATCCCAGATCGATTTCATTGGCCCGGGCGACCTTGATACATTCTTTGGCCAGGGCGTCCACAATTTGAAAAACAATCGGATCCGTCATGGCCCGGGACATGGTCAAACCGGTCACCGCGCACACCGGATTCATGCAGGCATTTAAGACGCCTTTGCGCCATACCATCGATATGATCTGATCGGTGTGTTCGGTGGGAAGGCCGCATTTCGTGAGGGCTTCCGCTATGCCGACGGCCGCCGGGGCCGACTCCGGGTCGAGTTCCTGAATGTAATGGGGTGGATGGTGAAACGGTAGCCGAACATGGGCCGGTCCGACAAGTCCGCAGCCGTAATTTACCACAGCCCGCATTGAAGCTTTCGGTCCCAGAGCGTCAGCGAATACCAGTTCGGTGTCGATGCCGTTTTGCCAGCTTACGATATACATGCCCTCCCTGTAAAAACCATCAAGCGCTGATGCAATCAGAGAATTCGCATTGGCCTTTACGGTGATAAAGATCACATCCGGGGGATTATTCGCCAGTTCATGGATATCCGTGCAGGTTCTGGTGACTTTCTGTTTGAGGTTTTCTGCGCCCTCGAGAATTATTCCGGGGTCCATGGCGGGTTTTAGAAGGTCGGGGATTATATCACAAAGGGTTACATCATTTCCGCCTTTGGCGAGGAAAGCAGCGACGATACATCC
Source organism: Desulfobacterales bacterium (assembly GCA_050053515.1). Lineage (GTDB taxonomy): Bacteria > Desulfobacterota > Desulfobacteria > Desulfobacterales. The sequence goes on from JASFTQ010000156.1 coordinate 10,223, forward strand.
CACCGGCCCCGCCCCGACAACCGCAAAAGATTGCGGGCTAAAATTTAATTTGTCACCCATTTTTACCTCCCCCGCTTAGTTGAGTTAATATAATTTTAGGCATTTTAAAATGTAGGTCATTTGAGGGGTCGGGGTGTTTTTTTCACGGCAAGATGCCGGGTTGTTGTCTGCCAAGCCTGACAGCGGCAACTGCCCTGCATTTTACTGCCGGCTATTTAAAAGTTTCACTCCCACAAGAACCGACGCCGTGTTTTGCCTTTCTCGGCGGCAATCGCCCTCTGCCCATTGGAAGCAC
>JASFTQ010000157.1:0-10506 GCA_050053515.1 Desulfobacterales bacterium
CGTTGACGGCTTTTCCATGAGTAAGGGCCGGAACCAAAACGCCTTGTTGTTCCAGCCCTGATTTACTTCCAGCCTTTCATTATTGAGCGGCTTTGAACATTTGAAAATCACCAAAGTCCGAATTGATAGCCTCGCTGATACTCCTGCTAATATTTACGCCTTTTTTCAGCAAAGTTCTTAGATTTCAAAAGACGGGGTCTGTCCATTCATAAGCACTTTGATTATCACAAGGATGATGTCGCCCTCCGATTTGAGGCCATCTGTAAAGAGATTCAACTCACGGTAGACTGCATTTAAAATTCCATTGGCATCGGTTGCAGCATTCTTACGGATGACATCTTGAAAGCGTTCCCCCTTTAATCATACCCTGATCCTTGCAATATTTCATTTTTCCGGTATCTTCCCAGCAAGTTGCGAAATTCAGGATTCTCTTGGCCGGCCATGCCGGAGATATTTTATCAACCAATGCAATAAAGATGTAATTACGAATTTCAGGCAATTCAACCGTGGCGGCAGTCCGAAAACAGACATTTGTGATTATCTTTTTGTTGATCTCGGAAATGACATGGTGCTAAGCATAAACCGGCGGTTGCTCAAAAATGTTTTGGCCAAGCCTAAAACGGTTTGATGACCGCTCAACGATATTTGGCCGACAGCCCGTGACGACTTATTTTATTGAGGGGTCGGGGTGTTTTTTTTCGCGACAAGATGATCGTCCCGCTGCGTCTAAGGGGCAGAGGGCCATTGCCGCCGAGAAAGGCAAAACACGGCGTCGGTTATTGTTGCGTGAACGTTTTAAATGGCCGGCAATAAAATGCAAGGCCGTTGCCGCTGTCAGGCGTGGCAGGCAGCAAGCCGGCATCTTGCCGTGAAAAAAATACCCCGACCCCTGATTTTATTATGATTAAAAAAAATCCGACTTAAGAATGAGGCTGCATGCAAATCACTCAGCTAGATGTCCCGAAGGGGATGATTAATCTTGGGATTGGTCAACCGTCAATTTCGTTGCTTCCGGTGGACATATTGCGGCAGGCAGCCGCACACCGTTCGAAAAAGGGAGACCCATCAATCTTGCAATACGGGACTGAACCGGGCAACGGTTATTTTCGTTTGGCTCTGTCGAAGTTTCTGAGTGACGGCTACGGCATACCCGTCGGTGTGGACCAGCTTTTTGTCACCGCCGGGGCCACCCAGGGGCTTAATATGATCTGTACTTATTTTACCCGGCCCGGCGATACCATTTTTGTCGAGGAGCCCAGCTATTTTCTAGCACTTCATCTTTTTGCTGATTGTCATCTGAATGTCGTCAGTCTTCCGGTTGACACCGATGGCCTGATCATTGACGCCTTAGAAGAAAAACTGCGCAAGCACCAGCCGGCCTTTATTTACACTGTGCCGACCTTTCACAATCCTTCAACTGTAACGTTATCTGCTGACCGCCGGGAAAAATTGGTCGACCTGAGTGCAACACACGATTTTTTCATCGTCGCTGATGAAGTCTACCATTTGTTAGCATACACCGTAACACCACCACCCCCCATGATGGCCTATGATACAGCCGGTACCGTCTTGTCGCTGGGCTCCTTTTCCAAAATTTTGGCTCCGGGATTACGCCTGGGTTGGATCCATGCCGCTCCGGACCTGTTTTCCCGATTGGCCCAATCCGGTCTATTGCTCAGTGGCGGAGGGCTGAATCCCTTCACATCAGGCGTCGTTCAAAGTGTCCTCGAACTGGGTTTGCAGCACGACCACTTGTCCTATTTGAAAGAGATTTACACAAAGCGCTCGGCCGCCCTGAGTGCAGCGTTGCATGATCACCTTCCCCCTGATGTAGGTCATTCAGAACCCCAGGGAGGGTTTTTTATTTGGCTGTGTCTCCCGGAACAAATCGATGCCGAAACCTTTCGCAACAGGGCTCGCGATCAAATGGTGGACTTTCAGCCGGGAATCCATTTTTCCAGCAGGCAGACGCTGCGGAATCACATCCGGTTAAGTTATAGTTACTACGAGGTTGCAGAATTGCGTGAAGGGGTGAGACGTCTGGCGGGTGTTATTTCTGAACGTTAGAGCAAGGAGTTTCAATTCGTCCGAATCGGCGGGCAAATGTAAAAAAACTTCATTATGTTAAAAAATTTAAAACAAATTTTTGCTCGTTTACTCGGATGCCCCATTGTGTCCCGGCATGTTCTTCCGTAAGCGAAAATCCGAACTTTTCATACAGATGCCGGGCAGCATCGAGTCCTTCAAAAGTCCATAAATACACACCGGAATATTTCCTCATTTTGCAAAAATCGACGGCTGCTTTCATAAGCCTGTTGCCAAACCCCCGGCCCCTTAACCTGGAAGACAGGATAAACCACCGGAGGTGAGCACCCTCGGATTCGGCTTTGATGCCGTCAATGGCGATGGAGCCCTCTACCCGGCCGTCAAGGCAGGTGGTCCAGTATCCATCACGCGTTTCATCAAAACGGGTTAGAAATTCAGACATTTCAGTGGCGACTTTGGCTTCGAAAAACAATCCGAATTTCCAGTTTTTGGCATAATAATTGGCGTGCAGCTCGGCGATGCGGCCGATGGCACCCGGGACGTAGCCCATAATTTCAACGTTGTTCATAAATTCTCACCCGCTTGCAGCAGCATATGCGCAGCTTGACGGGCTGTTGCTCAAAACTATTTGAGAAAACAGCCCGTCAAGCTTCGTGCCAGGTTTGGTTTGCCAAAACCACGGATGTCGCCATTTGTCGCTCGGGAATCGACCAGTAAATTCGAAGCAAACGATTCTTTTCCTGGTTTGACACAAGTGCGTACCCATTCTTTTTGTAAAAAGCTATGGCCCACCGTGCCGCCGCCCAGGTGCCGATAAGAATGGGTTTGTCTGTCAAGCCTTCCAAATGCCTGAGCAACGCGGTTCCGATACCCTGTTTTTGATACCGCGCCCAGACGTAGGCATGTCGAATGAGTGTAACATCGCCCTTGTCCTGAATTCCCATAAGCCCAAGAAGCCGCCCATTGCGTTCCAGACCCCAAAAAACGACACCCCCTTCAATTTCCTTAATGAGTTGTTCAATGGCCATGTACGGCTCGGTCCAGCAATCTTGAGGGATGACGCCTTTGTATACCTGAGCGGCATCGTTGATGATTTCAAAAATCCCTTTTAAATCCGATTCTGTGAGCTTCCGTATCGTCTTTGAATACCCCGCCAGCGGCATTTCAAAGGCTTTATCATTGTCTTTATTTCTCAATGATTTGAGTTTCCAATTTATCGGCAAGCTCTATTGCCGTGTTTAAGGCATCATTTATTTTAAACAGAGCCACTTTGAGGGTTTTGAGGGAAGCCGGTGTGGCCAATATCGGATCCTGGCCCGCCAGCAGTTCCCGCATGATTAGCGCCCTTTCAGCCAAACCATTTAACCGGGTGGCAAACGTGTGAATCTCTTCGGCCCACTTTTTTCGGTCCTCCTCGGCAAATTCGATCATATTGTTATTGTTGATCCCCTGTTCAAGAACCTCAATTCCGTAATCTTCCGGATCTGCTATAATTTCCCACATGTCGATCTCCTTTCAAACGAGTATATGGCCTCAATCGGTCAGCGTGTCCTCAGTGTAATAATTACAAACCATCCAATCAACGGCGGTTTCCAATAAATCCCCCCTTATATTTCAGGGGAATTCATTTTAAGCAATAAAAAAGAATTGTTATTCTGATTTCAAAGAGACTCTTTCGCTATCAAACCCGAACGTGTGATGAAAGCCTGCAGGATCAAGACCGCCGTATTGACTTACCGTAATCATCGTTTTTTTGTAAACAAGGTGTCGGTTGATTGTAAACAAAATGTTTGATAACATATTACGTTTGCATTTCTCAACAATCATAATGTCTTGCGGATGGAGAAAACTGCTGTGGTGAAACTAAACTTTACCCGGACAAATGGTCCAATAGATGAAACGATCGATCAGTTGCTGGATCTAGCTGGCGAAATCCACCACCCTGAAATTGTGCGTGAAATGATATTGGCGGCTTTAAAAGCCGGCCAGGAGGACGGTAAAAAGGCTGATTTAAAGCTAATGAATGCCACATTGAAAGAAATGAGGTTTACGACCAAAGTTTTCAGCCCCTATCGCAAGGTAAAAAAGGTGACCGTCTTCGGTTCGGCCAGGACAAAGCCGGCAGAAACCATGTATGCCATGGCCCGGCAACTCGGTCAAAAACTGGTGGAAGCTGGTTATATGGTCATCACAGGCGGTGGTCCGGGTATTATGCAAGCAGTCAATGAAGGAGCCGGCCCCGAAAATTCATTTGGTGTTAATATCCGGCTTCCCTTTGAACAACGGCCCAACCCGGTTATTGATGGAAACCCTCGTTACATTATATATAACTACTTTTTTAATCGAAAGGTTGCCTTTCTAAAAGAAGCCCATGCGATTGTCCTATTCCCGGGAGGTTTCGGAACCCTGGACGAGGCCATGGAAACCCTGACACTCGTCCAAACAGGCAAACGGTATTCCCTGCCGCTGATCTTGATCGATGAGCCCGGCGGGACTTACTGGAGCCGCTGGCTCTCTTTCTTACAAGAAGAACCTCTGGAGCGGGGCCTGATCAGCCAAACGGATTTCGCCCTGTTCGAATGTGTTGACACTTCAGACAAAGCAATCGAAAAAATAAACCATTTTTATCGCAATTATAACAGCCTGCGTTACGTCGGCGATAAACTGGTCATTCGCCTGAACTCTCCGATCAAACCGCAACAGGTGAAAGCGTTGAGACATGACTTCTCCGATATCTTGGACGCTGCGGGAGATATGTTCCTCTCGAAGGCTCTCCCGGAAGAAAGTGAGGAAACTGAAATTTCCCATTTGCCAAGACTCATCATTGATTTCAACCGGCTGGATTTCGGCCGTCTGCGTAAATTTATCGATGCCCTTAATGATTGCTGATTTTCTTGAGCCATTTCATGTCCGCCCTGATAAATTTGGGCCGATAAAGATCTGCATTGTTGAATACGGCCTTAAGATTTTTGATATGATTTAAATTGTAGGAGATGAGCAGTTTTCCCTGTGCCGAGAACTGAGGATGGGCACATGCATTATAGGCGACAATATCGCCACCGGCTTCCGGTGCCATATAGAGTTTTACGGGCTTGCTCCAGGGACCGCAGGGGCTGTATGAAATATAGGCCAGGATGTCACTGCCAAAGGGCTTGCGATTATCCATGGTTATAAGGCAGTAATAATTGCCGAGTTTTAAAACACTGAATTGATTGGCCACCCCTGCCAGTATCCGTTCCGAAGACGTCGGGTCTTTACGCCAATTGCTTCCGGTAAAAAATTCCCATTGGCCAAGTAAATGGTTCGAGGCAACCCTGGCCACATGAACATATTTATTCTCCTTGAGATCTTGGGTGCCGTAAATAAAGGTATAGTCACCATCTTCCAGAATGGCAGAGCCGAAAAGAACCTTATTTGCAGAGACAATCGGTTTAATGGATAAAAGCGTCACCGCCGGCAGGCTGAATGAACCGACATCGGTGCCCGTCCAGACCCAGTTCCATAATCCCGGCCCGGTTTTTTTAAACTTCCATAAAAACACACGGAGATGGTTATTTTCTATGGTTCCGTCCCCCGGCCAGTACCAACATGAGCGGTTATTCGGAGTGACCAGCGCCGCCGGCGCCTTCTTGGTGCCGCCATGAAGCGTTATCAGTTCTGAATTGTCCTGCAGCACGAAAGAATTGTGAATCAGGGGAGAGTTCCGGTCCCGGGAACGATCCGGGTTCACCCGACCCAAAAAAGTGTCGCCGAACATCCACAACGTCCTGCTATCCGGCAGCAATACCGAATAGGTACCGTCAGCGCCGGTCCAGCCGTCGCCGTATCGGGTAAACAAGCCGTTAAAATATCGATCCGGCGCAGCTTTAACCGTCTGATGTTTATGAACATCGGCAAGCTCTAGATGCTTTTGGTGGGACAGGCAGAACCGGTGGGGATCCGCTTGAATCTGACCGTATACGACAAGTAACAGAAATATCGCCGTTATGAATCGGCTATAACATAAACGCGAAAATCGATCCTTCATTTGTTTAAATCCTGCAAAATTTGTTTCACCAATTGGCCGTCGGCCAGTTTTCCAAAATGCTTCATTATGGGTCCCATGGCCTGCAGGGGGCTTTTGAATTCGGTGAAGTCGATGTTTTCTTTGATCCAGGCGGCGATTTCTTCTGTGGTGGCCATCCGGGGAAGATAGGATTCGAGTATTTCTAAATAATCGGAAGTCTCTTGTTTCTTGGCCTCGAGAACCGTGTTCTCGGATTTTACCAGCTTTTGAATAATGCCGATAATGTCGCCATCGGTAATTTCTTCGGCCTTTTTGGGTCTGGTCGTTTTTTTACCGCTTTCTAAGGTAATGGGTACGGTTAAACCCGGATATTCAGCCATAATCTGGCGAAGCGCGTTTTTGACCTCGACATCTTTTTTTAGCATCGCGGCTTTCAGGTCCAGTTTGATTTTTGCATGCAAAGACATCGGCATATCTTTATCCCAGCCAAACTTATCGGTATCGGTATGTGGCATTTTTTTCTCCTTTCTTATTCATGATTGAAAAAACTTGTAGATTTAACAATTTGTGTTATCTAGAAGGTATCAAGCCTTAGACCCGGAAACAAGAACCTTTAGGGATATTGCAAGGGAATCAAAAATGGTTAATACCAAAACAAAAAGTCAAAAATCGTTGATCAATATGCTGGTTGTTCTGACACTTGTCTTCGGCTTTTTTACCGTGATCTCAATCTGGAGATTGGAACTTGTAAAGAGTATCTATTTTATAGACAACAAAACCATAATTCTGAACGGTATCATTATTCTCCTGTTTTTTATAGGGGTTGTTCACCTAATTATATCCTTTCACCATTACTCTCTTGAAGAGAGGCAAATTCAAACTTTCAGTTCGGATAAAGAGCTCGGCAATGAAGATGCCATCGAGAGTATCTCGGCTGATTCGATTATCGCCAGACGATATTTTACGGTAAAGGATCTTTACGACAAACAAGTCTCGATTCATCATGGCGCAATGTCTTCCATCATGATGGCAGAAGAATCTCTTTACCAGTCATTTCCGAAGTTTGTAAATAATGTATTAATTCTTACCGGTGTGTTTGGAACAATTGTCTCATTAATTTTTGCGCTCGTTGGTGCCAGTTCGGTTTTGCAAACCGCTTTGCCGGGTGAAGGCATGGGAGTGATGCTGCTCGGAATGAACACGGCCCTGACAACGACCGCCACCGCTATTGTCTGTTATTTTCTGTTCACCTATTTTTTTCAAAGATTGACCGATGTTCAAACTTATGTGTTCGGGAAAGTTGAAGAAGCCGTCCTCATTCACATCGTACCCGAATTTGCTTTTGACAGTGAGGCGTTGAATTATAAAACCGAGCTGTTAATCAAAGATTTGAAAAAATTGGTGGTGGAACTAAAAAAAGGCACCGGTTTTATCCAGGATTCACTGGCAGGTTTAAACGCGCACAATCAAGCATACATCGAAAAAATGGCCGCCCTGATTGCCGGACATGAGCATCAAATTACCAAAACAGAACATCTAGCCACAAAACTGGAATCAATCAAAGAAGTGCTCTTGAATGGTTTTCGGCTTAAGGATTGATCCTGCCAGGGCAAAACAATCGGATCCGTCCTTATCAAGAAGTACAAAATGTTGAAAACGAAGGTTTATGCCGGAGTGTCACAGACACTGGATGCTCGATGCTGGATAGAAAAAGATAGTAACCTTTAAATATCCAGTATCTCCGCCCGCCTCGTCTGCCCTCGGTCATGAGCTAAGGTCGAATGGAAGGCGAAGCCGATGGCGGGTGGGCAGAATCCGACATCCAGCATCTTCTTCGAAAAGGCACCACAGTTTTTTACCAGTGCGTTATGCCACAAAACTCACACTCAAGAACCTAAAAACGAATCATGCACAAATTTCATAGTTACATAGATTTAAGGCAAAATACGGGACGCCAGAACACGGACACTTCCATGTGGCCCAGCTTTACCGACATCATGACCGTCATCTTGATGATTTTTATGTTGACTATGATTGTTGTCATTATAAAGAATTCAAATATGGCCCAGCAATTGATCATCAGAGAAAAAAGGGTCAAGCAGATCGAAAAAGGTCTCGAAAAAAGCAAGCAAGCCCAGGCCCAACTTCGGGTATTCATCACAAATCTTGAGGAAAAATTACGCGCCAAGGAAATGGAAATTATTTTACTCGGCGATGAAAAGAAAGTGATCGAAGGCTCACTCGAGGCCAAGCTTGCCATTATCTCGGCATTGAAATCGGAGTTGGGCGACGTTAAAGAAAATGTCAGGGCCCTTGAATCGGAGATTACGGCCAAGGAGGCCGAAACGGCAAGGTTAAAACGCGAATCAGAGGAACGGATCGCTGAAATTACAGAAGCATCCAAAGAGCAAATTGCTGAAATCAAAGAAGATACCCGCAAGCAAATTGAAGAGTTCAACCGCAAATTCACGGCACTCATGAGCCAGTTGAGCCAAAAACAAGACATGATTGTGATATTGGATGCTGAAAAGAAAGACCTGGCATTGACCCTCGCAAAACAGCGGCAGGCGTACTCTTTTCTGGAGGAAAAATACCACAAATTGATCCGGCCGGCTCGCAGTCCTTTGGACAAGCAGGTCGTAACCGTTCATTATTCCAAAAGAGACGGCGATTATCGAATCTTATTCAAAGACCCCGAAGCGGATGAATTTGAAGCACTGGACGCCCGGCAGATGCATGCAAGGCTCGGGCAGCTGCAAGCCGAGTGGCAGGACGAGCTGTATGTCAAAATAATTATCCCCGAAGACAGCGGTTTGTCTTATAATGAAGCCTGGAGTTTCACCAAGGATATTCTCTCCCGCTATGATTACTATTACCAGGAAAAAGAAAAATAAAGTTTTTTGAAAAATTGGAGACGTTAATGATGAAAGCACATGCGGTTGATTACCAAATTATCGGTGATGACATCCAGATTGTGGAAGTCGAACTCGATCCCGGTGAGACGGTTATTGCCGAAGCAGGGGCCATGAACTATATGGATGACGGCATCACCTTCGAGGCCAAAATGGGAGACGGTTCCAAACCCGATAAGGGCATTTTAGGAAAGCTCATGGGGGCCGGTATGCGGGCCCTCGGTGGAGAGTCCATTTTCATGACCCATTTTACCAACACGGATCAGGGGAAAAAAAGAGTGGCGTTTGCCGCACCCTATCCGGGAAAAATCATACCGGTGCCCATGACCAAGGTCAGGGGGGAACTGCTTTGTCAAAAAGATGCTTTTCTGTGCGCCGCTCTGGGGACTGAAGTCAGTATTGCCTTCAACAAACGCTTGGGTGCGGGATTTTTCGGCGGCGAAGGCTTCATTCTGCAGCGTCTCCGTGGAAATGGCATGGCATTCGTTCACGCCGGCGGAACGGTCATAAAGAAAAACCTAAAAAATGAACGCATTCGGGTAGACACCGGTTGCATCGTGGCGTTTACCAGCGGTATTGATTACGATATCCAGCGCGCCGGCAGTCTCAAATCAATGTTTTTCGCTGGTGAAGGTCTGTTCCTGGCAACGTTAAGTGGTACGGGGACCGTTTTGCTCCAAAGCCTGCCGTTTTCGCGCATGGCCGATCGTATCCTGCAGCATGCCCCTTCGGCCGGCGGTCGCCAGAAAGGTGAGGGCTCTATACTGGGTGGGATCGGAAGGATCATTGACGGCGACTAGAAACCACCTCAAAAACCCGTCTAAAGCGCGATGGCTGCGTTGCGGGCAGGAGCGCAGGGCCCTATATCCCGCGCTCCTGCGGAAAATGCTCACATACTGACGTGTATGCTCCGTTTTTTCCCCGCCCCGCGCCTTGCCCTCGAACTTAATCCAGATTTTTTAGATGGTTTCGCGTGTCATTTCTAACAAAAATGAAATCAAAAGTTATCCATTACCTTAATACGGACATCTGGCGGATCCGCCTCAGCGATCTTCCCATTAAAAAATCATTTTTGATTCGACATATTAGAATCATCGTTTTGGCCATCCGCGGGATTATTGAAGACAAATGCCTGCAGCGAGCATCAACGTTAACTTTTTATTCATTGCTTTCAATCGGCCCCGTGGTGGCTCTGGCCCTGGGTATTGCCAAAGGGTTCGGTCTTGAAAAAAGACTGGAAAGCCAGGTCCTGGACAGACTCCCGGCCCAAGAAGAGGTTTTGAACCAGATCCTTCAATATGCACGCATACTTCTTGAAAATACCAAAGGCGGTATCATTGCCGGAATCGGAATCGTCATATTGTTTTGGGCTGTTCTGAAAGTTTTCAACCATATTGAACTGGCGTTTAATGACATCTGGCAGATAAAAAAATCGCGCTCCTGGCGCAGGAAGCTGAGCAATTATCTTGCTTTCATCGTGATCGCGCCGATTCTTTTGATGATGTACAGCAGTCTTCCGGTTTTTATAACCACCCAACTCGG
>JASFTQ010000158.1:0-10478 GCA_050053515.1 Desulfobacterales bacterium
CACGAAGTCCGGGAAGGGGGCAAATTTTTGTCGACCCAAATTTGCCCCCTGCCGGACCTTCTTTTTTCTGCTTTATTTGAGAGGTCGGGGTATTTTTTTCACGACAAGCTGATCGCTCCTGCGCTTTTAAGGGGCAGAGGGCGATTGCCGCCGAGAAAGGCAACACACGGCGTCGGTTCTTGTTGGAGTGAACGTTTTAAACAGCCGGCAGTAAAATGCGAGGCAGTTGCCGCTGTCAGGCTTGGCAGGCAACAACCCGGCATCTTGCCGTGAAAAAAATACCCCGACCCCTGGCTTTATTTAAGAACGTTATTTGAGGAATTGCTATAAAATTAGGATGGAACCAACAGAGCCGCATCGCGTGTGATTTTACGCCATGCGGCTCTGCCGGTTTTTAAGATACGCTGCGCTGTTCCAGCTGGACAATTCGAGGGGTGATAAAAATCAGGAGTTCGCGGCTATCTTCGGTGTTAACTTCCGTTTTGAACAACCAGCCCAGCAACGGAACCTTATGCAAGCCTGGCCAGCCGGTCATGGAATCCTGAATCGTCGTTTTGACAATGCCGCCGATGACGATGGTATCCCCATCGTTTACCAAAAGTTCTGTCTGGGCCTCGTTGGTGGACAGGGAGGGAACACCTGCGGTAATCGTGGCAATATCATTCTTGGTAATAAATATTTTCATCAGGATACGATCATCCGGCGTAACGATCGGTGTAACTTCCAGCAGCAGATCGATGTTTTTGAATTTGACAGTTGCATTACCGGAGGCGTCCCTTTCCAGGAACGGAAATTCCACCCCTTGTTTGATCCTGGCTTTCTTGTTGTCCAAGGTGACGATCTTGGGGGCCGAAATCACCTTGCCTTCTTTATTGGTTTCAATGGCGTTCAGTTGCGCATCCAGTAAAATAGGGGTGCCGTCACTGGACAACCGAGAGAAATTGAATCCAATGGTTGAAGAGGCGCCGGCAGCGGGAAAATTCATGGCGACGTCGCCGGTTAAACTCCCGGGAAAGCTAAGATTGCCCTGGTCGTAAGGGCCAACCGTAAGACTCCAATCCAAACCGACTTCGGTGGAGAATTCACTGGTGATTTCAACCACCTTGGCTTGAATAATGACTTGCGGCGTTACGGTGTCGATTCGGTCGACCACTTCTCTGATCTGCTGAATTTTTTCGGCCGTATCCGTCACGATAAGCTGATTGTTGCGAGCATCCACGCTGATGCTGCCTCGTTTAGGGCTAAGCAATGGTTTGACATGCGGCATGACCTCGGCTTTGGCATCGGAATAATTAACGGAGATGTATTTGGTGACCAACGGTTCCAAGGCTTCTACCTGCGCCTGGGATTTTTGCTGGGCCGCAATCCTTGCCTGCCGGGCCCTTTCTTCTTCGGTAAGTTTGGCGAGGGTGGCGATCCGGATGATGTCTCCTTCCCTCACCTTTCCCAAGCCGTTCATTTTCAGAACAAGATCAAGCACCTGATCCCAGGGCACCGGTTTTTCGAGGGTCATCGTGACGTTGCCGGTTACATCCTTGTCGATCGCAAAATTTTTACCGCTTATTTCTCTGAGAATGCGAAACACGTTTTTGATATCGGTTTCAAAAAAATCAAGCGCGATTTTCTCTCCGGTATAAACCGGGGTGAGGGAAGGCCTGTCCAGAATGTCTTCGCCGGGCGATGGTTGCGTAATTTCGACCGGTGCCGGCCTCGGCGCCGGCGCCGAGGCCGCAATCTCAAGCGGTGAAGGCTCCACCGGCTTGGGGGCGGCTATTTCTGCCGCCTTCGGCGGTGCAATGGGTTCAACGGTTTGGGGTGGTTTGGCCTCGGCAATTGTCGGCGGCTGCTCCTCTTCCGGCTCGGTATCTGTCTGGGCAAGAACTTGTTTCCATGACGGCAGTTCGGCTTGCTCCAGTGGTTTGGGCGGAATGGAGGAAGCTGCAAAGTGGATCAGCAAGAGGTCATCACTGCGTTCGATGGTATACGGTACGCCTTCCCGCAGTTCGATGGCAACCAGGGTCGTCTGTTTCATGGTGGGTGTATGGATCGGTGTGATTCGATCCACCGCACTTTCAAACCGCGTGGTGATCAAGGGTCGCTTACGATATTTGGGCAGCTTGGTATCCATCAATTTGAGTTGCAGCAGGCGCTCGCTTTTTTTCGTCAAATCATATTGCACCGGTCTGGTCGTGCCGACCAGAATCGTTGATTTTCCGGCCTCCTCGCTTCGGAAATCCAGACGGTTGACCCAGGCCGGCTTTGAGGACGGCGGGGTCCCAGAGACCTCCGGGGATCCTTCAACCGCCGTGGGTTCTTCTGATTTCACGGCTGCCGCAGCAGGCGTCTCCGGCGGAGCGGATTCCGGCCGCCGGCTGACGGTAAGCGGTGCGATGTCAGCATGGCCCCGGCCGATGGTAATGGCCATACCATCAGCGGTGGGATAGGCTGAAAACGATTTTAAATAGGCTTTTTTGGTATCCAATACCAGACGGATCTTGTCCTTATATCCGAAGTGCCGCACCCGGCTGACCCATTTGGTATTGACCGGAACCATTTGCTGTTTTTGATAGGGGCTGGTCATATTGAATATGTCAAAAACGATTCGGGCCGGCCTATCGAGGGTAAATGATTCGTAATCTTTGATCGTTCCATTGGCATCGACAAGAATTTTTATTTTTTCTTGGTATTTTACCACAAAAACCGATTTTAAGCGGGTGGCAGCCACCCCGCTAACTTCCTCGGGCAGCGCGCTTTGCTGCATTGCGGTTGCTGCTGTGACAGTTTCTGCCCCACTTGTCGAGGTTGAGAGGTCTTGAGGTTTGGCAAAAGAAATGGTTATGCCGGTTTCATCAGGGGTGACCTCATAGGGCATATCCTTTTTCAGAGATATAAAAACCCTGGAAGTCTTTTCCTCTGCAACCATTGGGGAGGTTTCAATATAACCGACAATATCGCTTTGGGGGGAATAGATCGAATCGATGACATCAGCCAGAACCGTATCCGGAAAATAGAACAAAATACCCAAGGGCAGATTTTGTTTCAGCGAGGTATAGGCCAACTGGCGATCGCCTTTTATCGTAACCGTAAAGGCGTCGGCATAATCGGCCGTTGTGATATCTGTGATGAGCTTGATTCCGCCGGCACCTGCAGACTCCGGCATATCCGGTGTGCCGGCCTTTTTGGCTGCGCACCCTGCACAGATGGTCACCAGGGCAATCATGAAAACGGTGAGCGCTTTGCTTTTCATTGATTTTTGCCTAAGGTTTAACATGTTATTATTCTCCGGGAGGTTTCGGTAGTCGAATTTCTTTTTTACGGGTCATCACTTTGCCCAAAACATCCGCAACCTCTTCTTCAATGACGACATTGTCTTTTTGTATGTCAACTACGCGACCCGAGTTGGTCCCGATGTACGTGCCTTTCTTTATGATGTATCCCTTGCCCGAAGCCTCCTGAACAAGGGCCTTGTTTCCGCTGGGGGCCAGAACGATCCCTACCAGTTTCAACTGGCTTATGTCAATCTTCTCCAGGGGTGTGCGCGGCGTGCGTTTCTTCACGACTCTTTTAGCCTGAGTGACCACCGGCTGCTCTTTGAACAACGGTTCGAAGGGGTCGATTTTGCCTGCGGGATTGTAAGGCTCCGGTTTGGAGTCGGGTTTTGGACTTACGGCGGTTTTAGCACTGGCAGCTGACGCTTTGGCCTCCGGCGCTTTCCTTTTGGCCTTGGCCGTTGCCTGGGGGGTCTTTAACGGTTTTTTCTCGACCGTTGTCTTTGGTTTGGAAGCGGTTGCAGCCGGCAGAGGCGGTGTTTTAATTTTTGCGGTGGGTTGTTTTTGGGCGATCATGTCCTTGGGGGTTTCAGATACATCTGATTTGGGTTCAAACACGACCGTTTTAGGCCGTGCCGGGGAGACTTTCGATTTTGCAGCTTTCGGCTTGCCCCTGGTTTTCGCGGGAGACGTTGCCCCTTTAGATTTGGCAGACACCACCAGGGATTTTGGCGTTTTTGAAATAGCCGATTGGGGGCGCAAACCACTTTTGGCGCGGGTGGTTCGGGCTTTTTGGGCCACCCGGGATTTTTTGGCTGTCCGGGCACGCTTGGCGGATGGCGCTTTGACCGTAATTTTTTTGCGCACCACCTGGGGTTTGGGGGGCTCGGATTGGCCCTCACACCCTGCGAAGAAGAATGCCAGGCAGATGATCCCCGCGAGACAAGTGCATATGGTATAACCTTTATTCATGGTATCTGAAATTTTCGAATGCTATCTGCGTTTTTTCCTTCTCTTTTTTGATTTTTTCTTTTTGGCCGGTTTGTCTATGAATTTATAAGTCACCGCCATACATTGCGTGCGGAGTGCCTCGGTCCCCTTGCCCGGTTTCATCACGATGTTTCTAATATTGACCACCCGGGGAAGTCGGGCGACACGATCGAAGAAAAGGGCAACATTGTGATATTTTCCATTGACCCTGATGGATACCGGGATTTCGGCATAAAAGTCTTTTTTTATTTCAGCTTTGGGCTGGAAGAGCAGGAATTCGAGTCCCGATTCTTTGCCCGATTGTGAGATGCTCGACAACAAGGAGGGGATCTCTTCTTTTTCGGGCAGCGACTTCATGACAAGCTTAAACCTGCTTTCGGCCTCTTTCATTCTCTTTTTGTACTTGTTGAGATCTTTGGCGTTTCTTTTGGCAATCCGGAGCTCTTTTTCCAGTTTTTTGAGGTTGTCTTTCAACTTATTGATGTCCTTGAATTTCGGGTAGTAGGATAACCAGACAAAGGCCCCGATAAAAATCATGAAAATCCCGCCGGATATCAATGCTCTCTGGAGCTGTGAGAGTTTCGAAATTTTTTCAAATAAAGGTTCAATGGATGACAGAGACAGATCAGGCTTTTTCATTTTCTCCGTTTACTCCCCCTTTTCCTGCGGGATTTCTTTGAAGACCCTCTTATCGGCGTCGGTTTGTCACAGACAATTTGGAAGCTCTTGAGGCTCGAACCCCTGATAACCTTTTTTTGGATCTTATTGAGTTTGATGGATTCAAACAGCCGGGTGCTCTCGAGCCGGGTCATAAAGTCAGCCACCGTTTTGTTATCGAGCGCAATGCCGCTGATGTTGACCCGCGCTCCTTTGGTTGCAAGATTGGTGAACCACATCCGCTTGGCAATCACCTTATTGGTCATGATATCAAGCAGATTCACCGGTTCAAAACGGTTTTTTTCCAGTTTGGCAATCACGCCCGTTTTGGTTTTGAGGATCTCCAGCTTCTTTTTGATGGCTGCAATTTCTTTGGTGATCTTTTTATATCTTTTTACCTCTTTTTTAGTTTGGTCCACCGTGGTTTGGAGCTTGTTGATTTTCCCGGCAAGGGTTATATGGACGTAAAACAGGACAACGATAACAAATCCGAAAAACAGGAAAAATATCGATACCTGACGGCGAATATTTTCTTTTTTACGTGCTGCCCTAAATGGCAGTAAGTTTATTCGAATCATTTGTCGTCTATTTTTCTTACGGCCAGGCCCATGCTGATGGCCGCCTGGGTTGCAATTTGTTCAATGTAAGCCGTATCCAGTTTATCATCTATTGAAAAATTTTCAAAGGGATTGATGGTCGCTACGTCGGCCGAGGCCTCGACCGTGAGCAGTTGGCGAAACTCCGAGATGTTACCGCCTCCGCCACTGAGAACAATCCGTTTAATCTGATCATCCGGATAGGTGGAATAGAAGAAATCCAAGGCACGACGTATTTCCGTGCACCAATCTGTTACCACCGACGACACGATCTCTTTTAAGTCGTCCGTGGCGATCTTATCTGTTCGGCCGCCGAGTTTGATATCTTCGGCTTCCTCAAAGGGGCAATTGACCAGCGACATTATTTTTTGATTAATCTGGGCGCATCCAAGTGAAACATCCCGCATGAAAACCGAATTATTTCCCTTCAGGATGTTCAGTGAAGTTTTGCTGGCGCCGATATCGATCAGGGCGATATTCTCTTCTTTGGCTTCATAATTGATTTCAAAAATATTTTGCAGGGCAAAAGCTTCGACATCGATGATGCAGGGATTCAGTCCGGCCAAATTGACCAGATTAATATAGTCGTTGACCATTTCTTTCTTCGCAGCCACCAGAAAAACATTCATTTGGTTCGGGTTGTTTTCGTTAGGACCCAGGATCTGAAAATCAAGATTAACGTCGCTGATGTCGAAGGGGATATACTGTTCGGCCTCAAAGTGGATTGTTTCCTGAAGTTGATCTTCGGCCATGGTTTGCACGTTGATTTTTTTTACGATGACCGAGTATCCCCCAATGGATATGGCAACGTTTTGTTCCTTGATATTAAATGATTTGAAAATCTCACGGATGGCCTCGGCAACTGCTTCCGGATCGTTGATGGTGCCGTCTTCGATCAAACCCGGCGGAATATCGGTCATGCCAAATTTCTTGAGACTGTGACCTCTTTTGGTAGATACGATCTCGGCAGCTTTTATTGTCCGGGAGCCGATATCCAGGCCTACAAGGTGGTCTTTTTTTCCGAATAACATGAGGACACGCTTAATCCTTAAATATTTTGCTCTTCTCAGAAAGTTCCAGTCCCAAGGCCAATATAATCTTACGTTTGGTTTCCATGCGACACGGCAGGCCTTTTTCGATGCGCGTAATGGTAATGGGGGAAACCCTGGCCGCTCTGGCAAGCTCGGCCTTGCTCATCAGCAGGGATTCTCTCGTTTTCTTCAGTTGATTATCACTCATATATCCGATCTTCTGAAAATTGATGTTGGAAATGGACACCCCAAGAATTAGCGGCGGAAAAGGATCGGGACCGATGAAATATTTATTTCATAATATTACTAATAAGTCAAGATAATTATACATAAATTATATATAATTATAGATAGTTACGCTATATTGTGATAGAATTTCAATGCACTCACTATATGTGGGGGGTGAGGGTGAATTGAAATTTAATAGGCAAAGTGATAAACAGCAAAATATGAGCACCAAGCCCGTTACTGAAAAAGTCAAGCCTTTCCGACTGGTCAAATATTTTAGCGTTGCCAGCTTGGTTGTTATCTTTACAGGTACCATTGTCCTTTCGATGTTGAATATTCACTGGGCCAGAGCCATGCAACGCCAGAAGAGCCAGGATTACGCGCTGCTGCTGGTGGAAAACTTAAACCATCAGATTTTCCAGCAATTTGTTCTTCCTGTGGTGGCCATGTACGGTAAAATTCAAACAGGCAACCGGGAGCAGTTTGAGCGTCTGGATAAAGTTGTCAGAAGCACGCTGCACAGCTTCAAGGTGGATCTGGTAAACATATATGGAATGGACAACAAGGTTTCTTACAGTTTTAACAGGGACCGCGTGGGGCAGGTGGATCTCGGCGGAACAGGTTATTTTAAGGCTCGCGACGGAGAGGCGGTATTTCGGCAAATCCAAAGAGGCAATTTTTTTGAGATTTTACTGGGAGCCCCCAAAGAAATCAAAATAACCACTTTCGCGCCACTGCGCGCTGAAAAGCCCCTCTCACGCATTTCGGGCCCGGTCCTCGGCGTGGTTGAAATTGTTCAGGATCTTTCTGAGGAGTATAAAACAATTTTCAATTTTCAGATGTTCGTCATTATCACCAGCGCGGGGGTTATGGGCGTTTTATTGTTGGTGCTTGTTCTGATCGTAAAAAGAGGCGAGGGCATCATAGAAAGACGAGCCCGGGAAAGACTGCGCTTGAAAGAACAGTTAAGTCGTGCGGAGCATCTGTCCAACTTGGGCGAGATGGTTGCGGGAATTTCACATGAAATCCGAAATCCCCTGGGAATCATAAGGAGTTCAGCCGAACTCTTAAAGAAAAAAGTTGCCACGACTGATCCTTCAAACGCGATTCCGGATGTCATTATCGAAGAGGCCTCCCGCCTCAATAGTATCATCACTGATTTTTTGAATTATGCCAGGCCCAAAAATCCGAGTTTTATGCCGTGCCGGGTAGAAGAGGTTTTGGAAAAAAACATCGCTTTTCTCTCGTCCCAAATCCAAGAGCAAGGGTATGAGATCATTAAGCACTATTCCAAAAATCTGCCGGAGATCATGGCAGATTCGGCCATGCTCTATCAGGCTTTCCTGAACATTTTGATCAATGGCCTGCAGTCCATGCAGCCTGGCGGTAAAATAAATGTTGCGATCAGCTCAGATGATTCGGCCGTGTTTATTGCATTTCAGGATGAAGGTGACGGCATCCCGCAAGATCTTACGGGAAAAATATGGGACCCGTTTTTCACCACCAAAGAAAAGGGAACCGGGCTTGGGTTGGGGATCGTCAAAAACATCATCGAGTCCCATACAGGTACCATAAAAATTGAAAACCGCTCAGCCGGCGGGGCTCAAGTCACGGTTGTTTTACCTGTAAAGCAGGGAGACTAGTTATGGAGACGATTCTGATTGTCGATGATGAGAAAAACTACCCACTGATTTTGGGTGCTGTTTTAGAAGAAGAGGGATTTGAAATCCTGGCGGCCAACAGCGGTCATGAAGCGCTGGAAATACTCGAATCTTCAGGTGTTGATCTGGTTCTGACGGACATGAAGATGCCCTCGATGGATGGTATAGAACTTTTAGAGAAGATAAAAGTAAAGGACCCGGATCTTCCTGTTATCATGATGACAGCACATGGCACTGTCGACAAAGCGGTAGAGGCCATGCAAAAAGGCGCCTACAGTTACATCCTGAAACCGTTCGATAATGAGCGCTTGGTCATTTATGTCAATAAGGCCATTTCAATGTATCGGGTTGTCAAGGAGAACCGGCAGCTGCGGGACGCGGTCAAATCCCATTACAGCTTTGGAAATATCATCGGTAAA
Organism: Desulfobacterales bacterium; assembly: GCA_050053515.1. Classification (GTDB taxonomy): domain Bacteria; phylum Desulfobacterota; class Desulfobacteria; order Desulfobacterales. The sequence goes on from JASFTQ010000158.1 coordinate 8,852, forward strand.
AGCAAAACCATGCAGGATGTGTACGAGACCATACGCAAAGTTGCGCCGACCAATGCCACGGTTCTGATTGAGGGTGAAAGCGGAACGGGTAAGGAGCTGGTGGCAAAATCTATTCACTTCAACAGCCCGCGAAGAGAAAAGCCTTTCGTTGCAGTAAACTGCTCAGCTCTGGCTGAAAATCTTCTGGAAAGCGAACTCTTCGGTCATGAAAAAGGGGCATTCACCGGTGCCGTAACCATGAAAAAAGGACGCTTTGAGTTGGCAGACAGCGGAACGCTTTTTCTCGATGAAATCGGCGATCTTTCACCGGGGCTGCAGGTAAAACTTTTACGCGTATTGCAGGAAAAGGTTTTTGAAAGAGTTGGCGGTGTCAGACCGATTGCGGTTAATATCCGCGTTATTGCGGCAACCAATAAAAACCTGAACCAGGAAATGAGTGACAGTCGTTTCCGGGAAGACCTATATTATCGACTCAATGTGGTTCACATCGTTTTACCGCCATTGAAAGGGCGCAAGGAGGATATTCACATGCTGGTGAATCACTTTATCAAAAAATACACGGCGGAACGAAAATCGGGCACGCCGGTAACCGGTGTGAATCAGGAGGTTGAGCGCCTCTTTTACGATTATAGTTGGCCGGGCAATGTCCGCGAACTTGAGAACGTCATCGAACGGGCCATGATTTTAAGCCCGGGAGAGAGTATCAAAGTGTCGGATCTTCCAATGCATTTCAGGGCCGAGGTGAATGAAGAACTGTCTCTGGAGGGGATCCCGGCCGAAGCCAAGTTGTATGAAACCCTGGCGATGATCGAAAAAGAGATGATTAAACGGGCACTGCGGATTTCCAACCACGTCCAATCTCATGCCGCGCGGTTGCTCGGTATCGGAAAAAGCGGACTGAATCAGAAAATAAAAAAGTTCAACCTGGATGTCGGTTCAAAACAATGAACATTAGCCCCCCGCCATTCAGAGTGATTGTCAAACTAAAATACCGGCCGTGCTCTGCGAACTCCGTGGGAAACTTAAAGAAGACTGCGTCTCTGCCGAGTAACCTTGTTTGTCCTTAGTAGCTGCCGAGCTTTTCTTTCACAAGCTCCAGGTATATGGAATTTTGCGGGTCGGCAATCAGTTGTTTGTAGAGTTCAATGCTCTCGTCCGGATCACCCCGCTCGGCATGGAGTCTTCCCAGGTGAAACAGCGCATCGCCTTTCAGGATGGAATCAGATCCGGCGGCAACCATATCAAAATATTGCATAGCCGATGCAACATCTTTCTTGTCTTCATGGGCATAACCGAGACCGCTCAATATCAGATTTTTCATAAATGGTTGAGAGTTAAAATCCTTCAAAGACTCACGATACAGGGCAATGGCCTGGTCAAGCAAGCCGGCTTGATAACACATATTGGCATAAATGACTCTTGCAAGTTTGCCGCCGGCCTTGGATGAGTAGTTAGCCAAAATTGTTTCGAAATCACCGGCTACCTCGGCAAGAGCTTTCTGGGGTTTCATTTCCTTTAACAGCGTCTCGTATTTTGCCCGGCCCTGGCTCAGCCTTTCGAAGGCTGCATTTTCAGCTTTGTTTGAAAAATAGCGCATCCCGGCTGTCAGCAGACCTAAAATGATAAG
>JASFTQ010000159.1:0-10477 GCA_050053515.1 Desulfobacterales bacterium
TCCTTGATATCGGTCGTTTTAGGATTATCCCCGTAACGGAACTTGCCGGCATCAAAGGCATGAATGGATCCATCCCTGGAACCGACGAATAAGACGGTATCCCTCTCCTCAAGATTGTTTTTAAACGCATCATAACTTAAGCGCTCTGATTCAGTAACTGCTGAACCGAAATACCACAGCGGTGTCCCCGGCGGTGTCAGCAGGGCCGGAACCGAGTGATCGACGGGTCCCAACAGCCATTCCTTTTTGGCATTGGTGTTTGGCTGCCGGTAACCCCGTACCCACTCGACCAGCCAATCACCGTCGGCCTCATCATAATTTCCGTCACCGTCGAGGTCATAGACATAGCCGTCCGGCCAAATGAATTCATCCGTCAGGGCCAGCATCCTGTTGGTGACATTGGAAGGATTAAATGCCAGCAGGGTGCTCGAAGTGCTGTAATAAGAGTAACTGGCCTTTATGGGCACGCCGGGTTCGGGTGCGGTGTGGAAGGTCACCGACCACTGACCGGTAAAGCGGTTGATGGTCCCCGCACCGCCCAGACTGCCCCTGAGATCGTCGGTATGTTCATCGGAGAAGGTCTCGGGCCGGGTGTCGTATATCCGCAAACTGGTTGCCGATACCGGCTGATAGGCCAATCGGCCGGAAAACGTCCTGGTAATGCCGTCGCCGTAAAGCAGATTGCCGCCGCTGTCGGTAAGTTGTTCGTCGCTTATCTGGACGATGGTAATGTTCGGAAAATAGATCGTTCGATTATCCGGGTTGACCGCGCTCAACACCTCCCCGGCATCCCAGAGGGTCTGATCGCCGGTGGCGGTCTCATTGGGATTTTCGGCAAAATAAAGCCGGGTGGCAATCAAATGGCCGCGGTTGACTTTTTCGTTCCAGGAAACCGCCGGCGTCTCGTAACTGCCGGCATACAGCACATTGGTTTGGACGATCGGCGACGACCGGGAAAAACTGCCGTGGGTTGCCACATCACCGGTCAAGGCAACGTTCACGATTTCAGGCACACATTCTTCCTGGTGGCTGACCAGTTCCGTTTTCCAGACGAGTTTGTCACCGGAAAGCCCCCGGCCGGCGAAATCAATCCGCCGGCTGCGGTAGGTATCGGTGGGATCGCCCGGCGTCCAGGTGAATGGATTAATTGGTTCACCGGAGATCACCGGTTCACCATCATCCAGGGTAAAGCTTTGAATTTCATCCCAGGCGGTGATCTCCACCCAGTTGTCACCATCATCGATGGAGACGAAATAGGTGATATCGGTCTCACCGATACAACCGCCCCCCGGGATGTGATCGTAAACCTCAAAGGTTACCGCCGTGAAGTAAGCATTATCTTCGCCCGGAGTGATGGCTTGTTGTGATACCAGCCGGGCCGTTCCACCGGTTTTGCGTTCGATATGAAATACCATATCATTGTGATCCATGTCCGAACCCCCGGAGTCGGCATTTAGATCTTCGAAACCCAGAATCCACTGGTTGGGATCATCCGGTGGCGCACCGACGATAACGTGGGGGTAGTGTTCATCGACTTCGATTCTTAGGGCATAATCACCGGAAAGCTGCACATTGAAGTAGGTATCCATGCGGTTGAAAATCGGCTCCGCCAACCAGGGTTTTTCGATCCGGCACCCCGATTCAGTGGTCAACGGCGTACCCAGGTTGTAGACCTTGCTAAAAATACGGTTGGGTTCATCAATCCAGTAGGTCGAACCATCGGGGGGCTCACACTCATCATAACTGTCCGGGTTCCAGGGCTTGTTGAAAAATACCATGGCTTCATCGGTGGTGTCCCAATCCCGGTTTGCAGTGAGCCAGAACACGATTTCAGTACCCCCTTGAAATCTCCCCAGAAACTTCTTCATATCCTTGGGGGTGACAATCCCGTCCAGATCGACGTGAAAGGGTATGCCGGTGCCGTCGTCGTAGAGGGCCATAGCGGCCTCATTGTTGGCGGGAAAGCCATTATTGCCGTAATCGGTATCCAACACGCCGTTTCCGCCGCCGCAGCAACCGGCGGTTTCGCTGTCATCGCGGATATTATGATAAATGGGATGCTTTTTGCTGTTGGGGATGTTATTCCAGCCTAAAAAATCACCGTTGGAATCAACCGCATCCTGATACAGCATCCAGCCGAAATCGGACACGTAGCCGGCACCTTCATAAAGAAAAGTTACATAGACGTCCTGGGTGAAAGGAACCACCACTTCTTCGGGATCGATGGATTGGTTTCCGGTCTGCAGAACCAGATGACTGTGGTCGTCATCGTCCGTTTCGATATCTATGTTCACAAAATCAAAATCAGCAGGATCAAAACCCGCTGAATAACTGGTCGCCACCCTTCCGGCACAACCGTTGATATCCGGAATCGTTTCAAAAGTAATCAGCATATCAGCAGTTACGGTGGGGACGATAATGGTCAATTGATCCGATATAAAATCGCCGGTCCAGCCGGTGAACTGGTTCTGGTCGTCCGGAACTGCGGTAACCGGCAATGCATCACTGCCGTGGTCCACCACCTGAACATAATCTTCGGCGTATCGATTACCGTCATGATCTTCGACGCTGCCCCATATCCCGGCTCGGAAAGTTACCATATAAGTATCGATTTCGAAATTGGCAGTGACGCTCATGTCCGCGGTGACGCTGGCAACGACCAGACCCGCATCTGTTGCGGCCACGTCCCCGGTCCATTCGGTGAAGTGGTGAAATTGATCCGCCACAGCCAGGACTTGAGCTGTATTGAAGCCGTAATAAACGGTCTGGGCGATGGTGTCGGACTGGTTGCCGCTGATATCCTGCAGCGTCCCATTCGACCCGGCGCTAAAGGTGACCGTAAAGGTTTTAAGCATAAAGGTTGCCGTCACCGCCTGATCGCCGATCATCTTTACCACGCCTGCGGAGACATTCCCGCTCCATCCGGTAAAATCCGAGGTTAGCGGGTGTGGTGTAGCTGTCACCGGCACTTCATCTCCCCATTCATATTCGTGGGGACCGCTATCGGATACCGGCATGACGCTTCCGCTGCCGTTACCGGCTTTAACCATGGTAAGGTAAACTTTTTTCTTGTTAAAGCTTGCCGTCACGGTCTTGTCTCCGGCGGCATCAAAGAAAATCACCCGCAAGGGTGGTGTGTCTGCCGTGTCCGTACCGTCGCCGGACCAGGAACCAAACGCTTCACCGGCACCCGGACTGGCCGTCACAACCACGGAGTCACCAAGGTAGTAAGGGCCGGGTGTGTCGGGCGTAGCCGTGCTGGTGCCCAAGGGACTGGAAATGTTAATTGTCAGAGTGTATGTTTTGGTAAACGCCGCTGTGATGTCCCGGTCTTCGTCCATCACCACATTTAGCGTAACATCTGTGGAAAGAAGTGACGCATCGCTGGCATACCAGCCGGTAAAAACCGACCCGCTGTCGGCGGCAGCCGTCAGTGTAACCGGCGTGTCTTCGGCATAATCTTCGATGCAATCAGCACCGCAGTCGATTCCCGTTGGAGAACTGGTGACGGTGCCGCCACCACCGTCGACAGAACTCAGAAAAACTTTGAGTTCCTCGGCCAGTGAAACTCCGGCAAAGGGAAACAGACTAAACCCCAGCCAGAGAAACGCAAGGCACATCAGTCGTGTCCATTGGTTTCGGGGATTCATCGCACTCCTCCTTGTTGTCACCCCCGGTAACCAGGGGGGGGCTGCGATTTAATCGTAATATTATTTTGAGAATCTCTCTATTGGTTCGGTAAGGACAACACTCACAATTTCAGCTGTTTGCTGAAATCCGTAATCGGATTCAAGTCATTGGCATTGTAGTTTTTTCCGGCTCCGGCGCCGGCCTGGGCCGTGTATCCGGTAATCCCTTCACCGGTGGTGCTGCCTTCCACCAATACCCGGATGCTGACCCTGCTTCTGCGTGGATGTACGGCATCGGATTGGAGCCAGATCAAACCATCGGCATCCGTCTGGAAATCACCGCCCAGGGCCGTATCGTTGTTGTTCCACAGACTCACCGTATAGGTAACCCCACCGATCTTCACGCCATTAATCCAAACGGCTCCGCCGTAGTCCGGATCGTATTCACCGATGCTGTCGCCATTGGGATCATTGGCAGAACTGACGTTGCTGCCATCCAATGCGAAATTCCAGTCGGCAGTCGAGCCGGTTTTAACTTTGGCAGCGTTATGGGCCACGAACGGTCCCTCGAGCAGTTTCATGGCATGTTCTATCCCGGCCTCGGCAGCATAAAATGTTTTTTTATAAAGCAACGCATTGCCGGATATCTGTACTTCGGTATCGCTGGTATTCATGGCCATAAACCCGATAACTGTCAGCAACGCCAGCACCATAACGGCGGCAATGATCACCGAGCCCTTCTCATCTCTATGAATTAAAAATGCTTTGTTCATGGATTCTCCTCTATTATTTTGGAATCGTTTTACTGGAAGCCGTCTCAAAAATAGGATTTTAGTTAAATATCGCGGCGGGGTCGAGTTTCAAACCGGAGGCATACTGTTGTATGTCGAGGATTTGAAACGAGACACCAACAAAGATATTGAGCCAAAAGACATTTTTGAGATGGCTTCTAGTCCACCGCCCTGCGATAATCGAGCCTCACCGGTCTGCCGCGCATGTTAGGCGTGGTAACCGATATCCGGATGGTTTTGACATCGTTAATGGGGGTATGATCTAAAACATTCCACTGAATCCGATATGCGCCCACCGTTTGTTGATGCGGATTGCCGGCCGGATCTAAATCCCCATGGGCCTCGGGCAACAGTTTCAACCTTTCCAGCCACTTTGACGCCAGGGTGGTGGCTTCGGTCTGCATTCTGGCCGAAGAGTTTCCGCCGATATATACGGCCTGAAGACTGGCAAGGGCCAGGATGCCGATTGCAAATATGGCAATCGCAACCAGCACCTCGATAAGGGTGAAACCGCTCTCACCGGTTTTGGCTACATTCTCCATCTGTTGCTTGCAAAACATGCTGAATGCTCCTTTTGCTATTGGCAATAGATTCTGGATGCTCGATCCTGGATACTGGATGTTTGCAGAATATAGCGGATGTAAAAATAATGTTCCGAAATGGAGCAGAATGTAGAGGTGCAGACAGGGGGTAAATTTTTGTCGTCAAGATGCACAATCACTGCCCCCTTGGCTCGGAAATGGCCACATCCTATCAGTTGAACCCCCTGCCATTTAAAGTTTTGTGGTTAACACAAAGATTGACCGTCGTTTGCTCATCCAGGCAGCAACAACCCTTTGTCGCTTAGAATCACCGGGGAAATCAGCTTGTCGACAAAAATTTACCCCCTGCCTGCACCCCGGGCAATCTGAATGATATTTTGACAATAACTATATCTCCGATTTTGGTTATTCGTCATCCCCGCCCGCCTCGCCTGAAGGCGAAGCCGATGGCGGGCAGGCAGCATCCAGCATCCAGTATCCAGCTATTACAAACCCAGGTTCCTGCATCTGACAGTGGCGGTCAAAAGTCGACGTTTGTAATTATCCGGTTTGTCTGAAGCATCGACCACCCCGTCCCGGTTGCTATCCCTGGCATCGATGTGTTTATCACCCACAATATACATGGCTGTGTCGGTATGATTTCTCAAAGGGACCCGGGTCCGGGCCAGAAGCCATATCTGCACCGCGCGGATGCGGCTCAGCGGGACATAGCCGGCTTCCCACCCCAAACCGATTAAGTCCTGCCCGCCGGCGGTGTCATTGCGGTCGACAATCCCGTTGTCGTTGGTGTCCAGGACCCTGTCCAGCAGGCCGTCGCCATCCGAATCAAATACCCAAATCACATTGCCGTTCGGCGAGGCGTCCAATTGGCGGTCCAGACTGTCCTGGGGGGCACCGTCATCGTAATCATAGGCATAGGCAAAAGCGACGGCTTGAACATCTTCAGCCATGGGTTGCGGACTTCCAGCACCCATGGCCCTTCCCAGGGGAGCCGCCCCCCCTTTGCCCAGGTCAGCCATGCCGTCTCCATCGGCGTCGTATAGATTTGCGAACCGATAACCAATGTTTTCAGCGGGTTGGTAAATACGATCACCGTTGGTGTCCATCACAACTTGTATGGAATGAGATCCCGCAAACGTTACACCCAGAGCCTCTCCATCAGCGTCTGCCGCATCGATGTCTCCGTCAAGATCATTATCGACACCGTCCAGCTCTCTGTCATTTTGCTTTTCGTCGGCTTCATCGGTATCTGCATCGCCGTCATTATCAATGCCGTCCAGCCCCCAGGTCCTGGTGGGATCGAATCCGGCCATGCGGATGTCTCTTTCCAGGAGATAGATGGCGGCGCGCAATGTTTGTTGCATATCAACCGCTACCTGCTCGGAAAGCTGAGATCTCTGTTGCATGATAAAAGCAGAATAGATCCCCGCCAAAACCATGGATGCAATGGCAACTGCAACCATGAGTTCAATCAGGGTGAAGCCTTTGTGATTATTGGGTGTGTCTAACATGGTTTATAAGCTTTCATTTAGGTTATAAAATCAAGCAAAGAATAAATTAAGTGAAAGGCTGAATGTCCATTGTCCGTCGTTGGTTGGTAGTCGGGGAACCCCTCCTCCCAAAAGGCATAAGCGTTGACTAAAGTGCAAAATTTTATTTTTTACGAGTTCATCAAGATTAAACAAAAAAGGGTGTGCCTATAAGTTCAGAGCGTTTTCCTAAAAAACCCTGGAATTGCCGGAAACATACACCGTGATTCTTTTCGTGTCATTGCGTGAGTTTATTAAATTGATGGAGCCGTTGATACCATCGACAAATCCCCGGCTGGTATAACGGAATCGGTTGCTGGCAAAGGTGGTGTTGGCAAATCTCACTGTCCGCGGCAATTGGCCCCTTTTTACAATAGGCTCGGTGTCCGGTTGGCGGGTCCATTCGCTGGCCCCGCCGACACCGTCATCGACGAAGGCGATATAGTCACCCGCCAAACTCCCGTCTGCATTGGGATCGATCAATACAACCACCCGGGCATTATCCTTGACGGCCCTCAGCCTTGCCGCTTGAATCGTCGCTTGCAACTCATTTACGGCGCTGTTGAGCCTGTATTTCGGCAGCCAAAAAATTAAACTTGGCACGGTTACCGCTGTCAAAAGTGCAACGATGCCTATAACAATCATCAGTTCTACAAGTGTGAACGCCGATTTGCCCCCTGACATGAAGGTCTCCTATAAAATGTGTAACCCTAATCGAACGTAAACAAACCGGAAAAATTTAGTAACAGAGCGCTTGACGAAGATGTATTGAAATATTTGCTGAAAATTATATTGCGCCACTCAGTGAAATAAGGATTTAATCATTTTATTTCCACTTTGTTTACCCTCCGGGAAAGCCGATGATATCCCATATGCTGTGTTGGAAAGGGCTCGCGGTAGTTTACTACAGCTTCACCCTTTCCGCCTTGCATCTGGGGCATCCTCGACCTTCGCTCAATCAGGGTGTAATACAGTTGTATTACACATCAAGATTTGTGCCACTTCATCCCTATTTAACTAAAAAAATTATACTATTTCCGTGGACAGTTATGCCTTAATTTTTTTCATAATATCTGTAGCTTATAAAATCAAACAAATTTTGGCGGCTTCACCTGGTGCGAGCTGGTGGGATGTCATTCATGCCAAGCTATTAAAATATTTTAATAGGTATTAAAATGTTTTATACTTTATATGGTTCGGGGATCAGCGTTCCCGCCTTCGCCCCCTGGGCTACGGCGGGCAGGCAAAGTTCAAAGTTAAACGGGGAACTTGGAACTGCTCAATTATCCAGCATCGAGCATCCGGTATCCAGTATCTGCCCGCTTCGACATAAACGCTCGTTTTAACGATTTCACCACAGTTAACTTCAAATTTTACGGGTCAGCTTCGGAAAATGACAAAAATTGTCCGCAGGGGTGACAGAATTTGTTATTTTTTTTTGAACACCGCAGGATCAATTAATGGAATGGAATCTTGATAATCGATCTAACATATTTAAATGTATATGCATATATTATTTTGTTAAAATATTTTTAGGTTTTGCATAGTATTTGCATAAAATCTTGATAACTTGTGCTCTTTGAGTGGAAATGGCTCCAGTTAGACCGAATGCTCCCAGCTTGATAAAGGCAAGCCGTGCGAAAGTACGGTACGCAAAGCCAACGGCCTAAGTCCTGATTGATTAAGGATATGGTAGCGGGCTGCCAAGCGGATCGGCGCCTCTTTGTGCGTGATCTCGCTCGGCATAGTCATACGAACAAAGGAGGTACCGATATGTATTCTGCACCGAAATCAAAATCGCGTTGCCCGCCCAGGATTCAACACTCGTTTTTCCGATCTGTTTTACGCTTATAATCCATTTTGGAACAGTTTTTAAATTAACAGATAAATAGGCAAGTGTGGAATGCATATTGTAAAAATTAATAAGATTATCAAAGAAAGATAAAATATAGGCAATGGAGGGGGGGAAAAAAATGAAAAGAGCCATTTTAGCCATCAGCGTTGTCATCATCGCAGTTATGCTGGTGTCGACAACGGTGTATGCGAGGGGCAGCTCGCATCACAACTGGTGGGGAAGGCCATTTGCTTCCATCTGGAACGCGATTGGCCATTTGACTCACCAGATGAATTACAACAAAGGTAAGATCAGCCAGCTGCGCCATCAGGTAAAAAAGAACAAGCGCAAGATTAACCGGAACCGCCGCCTGATAAACAGAAACAGAAGTATGATCAATCAGCTTCGCAGAAATGGTGGCGGTGGAGAACAGGGACCGCCTGGACCGGCAGGACCACAGGGACCCGCTGGACCCGCTGGACCGGCAGGACCCCAGGGACCACCGGGACCGGAAGGCCCACAGGGCCCGGCAGGTGAAGCAGCTCCGATGGTCATGAATGTTTGTCCGCGTTGTAACTTCATGAACCTCACGCTGCCCGATCTGGAAATGCCCGGTGCCGTTCTTTCGTATGCGACATTCATGAATGCTGACATGTCGGGGGCTAACCTTTCAGGAGCCAACATGCTCGGGGTAAACCTGTATAATGCGAATCTCTCCGGAGCGGACCTGACCGGTGCTGATTTAACCGATGCATTCACCACCAACACTGATTTACGAAATGCTGATTTAACCGCTGCCATAACAACCAATGTCAACCTGAGCGACAATCCAGCCATCATCTATGGTAACACCATCTGCCCGGATGGCACCAACAGTGATAACAATGGTGGGACGTGCATTGGCCACGAAATTACGCCATAAATTCTAAAAACTAAGAGGAAGTACAAAGCAAAAGCAGGGTCTTCAAGACCCTGCTTTTTTTATGCACAATCAATTGAGGAATCGGAAAGGTTTTTCCGATTCCTCAATTGATTTTTTACTGAAAATAATCAACCGCGTTTTGAAATATGCGAACGCCAACGGTAGGACCTTTATCAAAAGTTCTTTTTAACCGCTTCAATCTTTCCTTGCGGCGGCTCCAGTCGGGATGATTGGTAAAATGGTTGTAAGCTTCCGGATGCGGCATCAGGCCGAAAATTCGACCGGAAGGATCGCATATCCCGGCAACATCATATAGCGAGCCATTGGGATTAAAAGGAAATCGACCGCCGGCAGGCGTGCCGTCAGGCAGACCATACCGCAAAACCACCTGATCATCTTTTATAAGGCGGTCAAGGACAGGCGGGTCTGCGAAAAATTTCCCTTCACCGTGCCTCACGGGGAGGTCGAACTGATCCAAGTCCCGGGTAAAGATGCAGGGGGAAGCGGGATTGACCTTGAGGGTGACCCAGTCATTTCTAAAATTACCGCAGTCGTTATAGGTGAGTGCCAATGACCTCGTTTGATAGTCATCATCAAATCCCGGTAACAGCCCGAGATTAACCACTGCCTGGAACCCGTTGCAAATCCCGATGATCAGATTTTCTTTGGTCACGAACTCCAGGATTTGATGCCCGATGTTGGTCTTAATCCGCACGGCCTCGACGACTCCGGCACCGTGATCATCGGCCCAGCTGAAACCACCGATAAAGGCCATGATCTGATAATCTTCGAGTGTTACCGACCTATCTATGAGTGAATTAATGTGAACCCGATGGGCGACGGCACCGGCAAGTTCAAAGGCATAAGCGGTTTCATGGTCACAATTCAAACCATAGCCGGTCAGCACCAGTACGTTAACTTTGGACACGCGTTACTCCAGGATTAATTTATAGGGGTTTCCGATATGGTCTTTTAACTTTAAAACAGCATCGGAAAATCGGTGATGCGGGAAACCGATTCACCGATTCATTTTCAGTTTCAGCTCTCGTCAATCGGTGTGTTTATTATATTCATCCAGGGGGTAGCTTTTTTTTGAGAACCTCTTGGGCCGAGTCCCTTAGACATCAAATAATATCACGCCTTGTGAGACCGTGGCATAACCCGTCATCCCGGCCAAGTCCCGCAAAGCGGACGCGAGCCGGGATCCAGAGCACATTTATCCCTCATGTA
>JASFTQ010000160.1:0-10444 GCA_050053515.1 Desulfobacterales bacterium
AGGGTCGCAGATCCTCAGCTCCCCGAAGGGCAACGGTTTGAACGCTTTTAACGCTTTCGACGACTTTAACGAGTTCAACGATTTGAACGGTTTTAACGACTTTTCACCCTGAGCTTGTCGAAGGGCAACGTCTTTTACACCTTCCCCATTTGACGCTTCTCGACCACCGGCCAGTTATTGAATTATTTAAGGACCCCTCCCTTGAAGGCATGGGCTCTGAGTAAGTAGAAGGGGTGGAGATGGAAAGTTATTTATGTCACTACGCGCCGGTTCCCCCTACCATCCGTCATCACCAATCGCTATCGTCCATACAATTTATCGCAATTGATTCAAAGCTGGCCCTAAAGCATTAAAAGATCCGTAAGTTCGCGAACGCTTCTGAGATCTTCCAATTCGTAGATGATCTTTTGGTAGATTTCTTCACTCTTATGCCTTCCTAGGACCGGTGTCGCAAGAGTATCAAATTTCTCAAAAAGCTCCTCTTCCGACATAGGATTACGTGGATCTCCTTTTGGTATCCGCACTGTTTGTTTATTTACCTTGCCATCGCGCAAGGTAATACTCACCTTCGACATCAGCTCTCGGTTAACCAATGGGTACAGCTGGCTGGCTTCATCCCACTCCCTTATCGTCACCTTGCGAGCCGTTCGACCAATTGCATCATCTCTTAAAGGCTCTTCACTGAAAAAACTGGGACCAGGAGGAATATGGTGCAATAGTAGGGCAATGAGAAACGGCGCACTAAACGCGACGTCAAAGGGTGTCGATGGCAAGAAGGCGTAATCATTTACGACTTCGTAAAAAGTTTCAACATCAACACGCTCTACGTCTTCCGGTTTTGGGCGAGCTTGTTGCAAGATTGCAGATACCGCATCCAACGTCGGGTGGATATGCCGACATGCTGAGTACGGCTTGGTGTGAACTTTCAGGATATGCCAGGCACCGAGTGGCTCTCTGAGGGCCCCGTAATTGCACTGATCTGAGGAAGCCATGATCCAAAAACCGTCTTCCCCGTCGAAAATCGTCGTGTCCGCAACAAAGCCTTCTCGAGCCAGCATGGAAGAAAGCACACCACCGTAAGAAGTCCATCCGAAATTGTTTTTGAGCCACTGAATCTTGCCGTCAATAAATCCCCATTTACGCAACGACGGCACAGGGGCGTGAACAGCAGCATGACCATATGAATGGGCTGTGGAATCGCGGTCCAATTGAAGCAGTTTCGCGGCTACGGCTGCCGCACAGAAGATCTGCCAGGTATTGATTCCTCGAACTTTCTTGGTACGCTCAGGCGTGGGCTTAATTCCATTCGATACACGAATACCAACCTCGTAACCGCAGATCACCGCCTCGATCAACGAGATACCACTTACATCGTTCACTTCCCCGATGCTCAACGCAACCGGAACGACCGTCGAACCGGGATGGCCATCGTAAGTATCATCAAAATCAAGAACTGTAGCGATATAGGAATTCGCATAAATGGCATTCAAAAGGGGCATGCGTTTTCTAGTGCCATAGATTCCGGCATCCGGTTCTCCGTGCATCGACCCGAACAATTCGATGATCGTTTCCCCTTGCACGGTTCGAACACCACCGATCATACAGGCGACCGAGTCAAGGATAAGTTCCTTGGCTTTTACGACAACTTCGGCCGGCACTTCGTCAAATGTAAGGGATCGCGTTAAATCAGCGAGTGCGTATGTTGTTCTCTGATCGCTTTCCATCATGGGCTCCAAATTCATAACGGCAATGAAGGCTATCAACAGCAGGAGCAAGCCCCTCCCGAGAACTTGAATGCTGCCGGCCCCTAGCTTTGGGGGAGCGGTCCTGCCGCCCCCCGTTCTTGTTGCAAAGCGAATTCAACTAATGATAAGCGTTGCCGTTAGCGTTTTCCCCAATCTGAAATCGGGTAGACAATTTCTCCCGTGGCCACTTCTTTTGGATACAGCAGCACCAAGTGCTGCTCGCCGTCCTTTTTCTGAACCTGTGTGACTATAAACGGCATTTGCAGCTGTTTGCCCGTTTGATCGATTTCATATGGACCGGTCATGACGGTAACTTTACCTGAAAGATCCAGAGCAACTTTCTTGAGTGCAGAAGCGTCCAGCGAGTCGGCTTTCTCTATGAATTCTTGGAGAAGCACGCCAGCACCATAGGCCAGGGACGTCTGGAAATCAGGTGGATTTTCTGCCTTTGGAAAAATCTTTTCGAACACTTTCTCAAATTCAGTGCGCGACAAACCGGCGTTGACATCCCAGTTTAGGTTTTCGTGGTATAAAGTGTGACCAAAAATGAAAAGCCCGTCGTCGCCTAGATCCGCCCATTGCGGCATACCCGAATACACCATGTACACGTAGGGAAACATCAAGTTGGCCTCTTTCATTTGACGAACCATCATCTTCTGATCGTCCATGTACGCGGACGCATAGAATCCTTGGGGTTTTGACATGCGAACCTTCTGCAGCAAAATAGTGAAGTCCTTCGTCCCTGGCGAGTATTTTTCATACATGGTGACTTCCATACCATTTTTTTCGGCGAGCTGTTTGGCATATTTCGCCAGTCCGGCTGGAAACGGTTCGTCAACGTATACAATGGCAATTTTCTTAATGCCGAGCATATGCATGTGATCGACTTCCGGCTTTGGCATAAGGGATACGGGTGTTTCCGTGGCCGATACAATGTACTTATACCCTTGTTCATAAATGGTGTCCGACGCTGCCGACCAGATAATCAGCATTTTACCGTATTTTTCCGTTATTGCCGCAGCGGCTCCTGTCAGCGTGGAACCGAAAGGAGCAAAGCAAATATCCACCTTGTCTTCATTGATGAGTTTCTCGTATAGCTTAACAACTGTTTCTTTTTCGCTCCGATCATCATAGTAGATTAGCTCGACCGGGACCTTTTTATCACCCAGCATCACTCCACCAGCTTCATTGACCTGATCGGCCCAAATTTTAACGCCTTTAAACCCCTGCGAAGAAGCAAATGTGTACTTTCCGGTAGTCGAGATCGTTAGTCCGATTTTGATAACATCCCCCGCCCATGCACCCCCAAGGCCGAGGCCGAAGACAGCCAGACTCAGAATCATGAGCATGCAAGCAATTTTTTTCATGATAAGTTCCTCCTTTCTTTCTCCTTTTGAATTTTCACAATGGTCGGATAAATAATCCGAAGCGACATCTGATTGCCGGTACGATCAAACCCGACATGCTAGATATCAGCTCGGCTTCCGACTCAATCCAGCCAGCCTCTAATTACATCTTTAAGTCCTCCCTCAAAGTCCATTTTTGAACCATCAATTTTATTTTGACCGAGTTCTAGCACATAAACGTAGTCGGCGATCTCAAAAGCCTGTCGTACTTTCTGATCGACCATTACAATTGTAATGTTGTCCGCTTTTAATTCCTGGATTGTGCGGTATATCTGGTTAGCGATACGCGGCGCCAGGGTTGCACTCGGTTCATCCAGCAAGCAGATACTGGGTCCTGTTAGTAATGATCGCCCGATTTCAAGGATCTTCTGCTGACCGCCACTTAGCAGACCGGCCCGAGTGTTGCGCTTTTGGGCAAGTGAAGGAAACCGCTCATACGTACGCTGAAGCACTTCTTTAACACGGGGTTTGTCCTTTTTGAATATCCACGTGCCAAGCTGGAGATTCTCTTCCACCGTCAGCTCAGGGAAAATACTCCGAAGCTGAGGTACATAGGCCATTCCGGAGCGGATGAATTCATGGACCTTAAGCTGCGTGACGTCTCGACTCTTTAGCCGAATGGTCCCTGCCTTAGGCTTCAGCACTCCATACAAGGTCTTGAGAAGTGTTGATTTTCCGGCTCCGTTCGGGCCGATCACGGCAGTGACCCGTCCCTCTTGAGCCGAAAATGAGACGTTTTTCAGGATATGTATATCGCCATAATACGCTACAGTTAAATCATGAGCTTCTAACATGGTCACGATCAGTCCCCAAGATAGGCTTCGATGACCTTCTCGTTGGTTTTGATTTCCTCTTCAGACCCTTGGGCGATAATTCGCCCCAGGTCGAACGCAATGATTTCGTCAGAAAGCGTGTAAACGGATTTCATATCATGACTAATCAAAATGAAAGTCTTCCCTTTGCTCTGCATTTCCCGTACTTCGCGGTAGAAGAGCGTCTTCAGGTCCGGGTGGACCCCGGCGAAGGGTTCGTCCAACAAAATGAGGTCTGAGTCCGAAATCCAGGTTCGAAGCAGCTCCAGGAGCTTTTGCTGGCCGCCGGAAAGTTCTTCCCCCAGATTGTCCCTCAGTTCCGCCATGCCAACTCGCCCGAGCATAGCAATCGCCTCTTGAATAAGCTCCTGATTGCTTTTCTTTGACCGGAGAACTGAAGCGAAAATATTTTCAAGGACGGTAATTTTCTTGAAAATTCTTGAAATTTGAAATGTTCTCCCAATGCCAAGCCGCGTAATTTCGTACGGTTTGCGACCGAGCAACGATTTTCCTCTAAATCGAATTTCTCCTCTTTCAGGCTTATAGACGCCGTTGATGCAATTAAGGAAGGTTGTTTTACCGGAGCCGTTCGGACCGATTATTGCTGTAATACTATTCTCCTCCACCGCCAGGCTGATGCCATCCAGGGCTTTCAATCCACCGAAACTTTTTTCCAGGTCGTCTACTTCAATCAAGTGGCTCATACTTTCCTACCGAATGTTAGATCCTGGTACTGACTTTCCCGAGTAAACCTTGAGGCCGAAGCAGCACCATGCCGATAAGAATGATAAAGGCAACCACCGGAGAAAAAGCTACCGGCATAAAAATCGCGCTTAGATTTTCAGCCAATCCATAAACCAATCCGCCAAGCAGAGCTCCCATCGGAGATCCGAGACCGCCGAGGACAATCACTAGAAATGCAATGTAGGTGTATGTCTGTCCCATCACAGGCGTAATAGCGGGAAAGCTCAACGTTACCAAACAACCGGTGATGGCGACGACAGCCAAACCGATGCCGAACACCAGGGCGGAAACTCTCTGTACATCGATTCCTAAGATCGAAACAGCTTCTCTATTTTCAATAATCGCACGCACCGCCTTGCCCGTGTAGGTGCGGTAAAGGAAGAAACCGAGGACCAGGATGGCTGCCACGCAAATAGCCGCGCTAAGGAGACGTCCCATCGGGAAAAAAATCGGACCTAACATCAAGGATACCTTGTCAAAGGGGAAAGGCACATTGCGTGGGTCAGCCTTCCAAATGAGCAAGATAACGGATGTGATTACCAGAGAAACGCCGAAGAAAGCCAAGAACGAAGCCAGCTCAGGATCATCGGAGCGTTGTAAGCGCGCATAAAATATCTGGTGCAACACGACACCAACGGCGAAAAACAATGGAAGCACGATACCGATGCTTTGAATCGAGTTCAGCCCGTAACACCGACTCAGGGTAAAGGACAAATAGGCGCCGAGCATCATAAATTCCCCATGAGCGAAATTAACAATCCGCATAACACCATAGAGAATATTCATTCCGATGCCGATCAGACCATAAGTTATGCCCACCATAACGCCGGATACAACAGCCATCAAAAGCAACTCAGCCATATGAGGCCCCTCCGGAATTACTCAATGATTTGCCTAAACAGCGGCCATTTCGATTTTATGGATCCTACTAGACCGCGAGGAAGAAACAGAATCAGAAATACAATCATTAACCCAATGACCAAGAGATTCAACTCTGGAAACCATCCCCAGATGAAATCATCCAATCCGTACATGAAAACTGCCCCGAAAAGCGGCCCTGTGATGGTCCCTAACCCACCGAACATCGCGTACACTATAGTCTTGGCCGTCGCCATCATGTTGAAGGACGTGTCCGGATCAACAATCGCAGTGAACCATGCCTCAACTCCTCCGGCCAAAGAGGGAAACACGGCTGCGAGCATCCATGCTTTCAGCCTGCTGAAGGTAACGTCGATTCCCATCACTTCGGCTGCCGCTTCGTCGTCGCGAATACAGCGAAGCGCAATGCCTAATCTCGAACGGGAAATCATCAAAGAAACTGCCACCGTCATCAGCATGAGCACCAGCATGAAATAGTAGCTTTTGATCGGCTCATAGGCCCCTGAGAGAGTGATTCCGAAACTGCCACCCGACCATTTTTGTGGCAGATTAGCGACTACTATGCGCAGCACCATAGCACAGGAAAAGTTGACAATGGCAAAGTATATCCCTTTTAACCGAAGCGTCGGGGCAAAAATAATTGAAAGAAGGATGCCGGCTGCACCAGACGCCATGATTGCCGCTGGAACGGGAACCTGAAGTCGACTCCACAAAATTGCCGTTACATAAGTCCCCACACCATAGAACATAACGTATCCAAACGGCAAATAGCCGACAAAACCGTAAATAATGTTGAACGCACTGGCCATCGTTATCCAAAACAACATGTAAAACCAGTACGGCAGCGAGAACGGCAACACTGGAACGGTAGCCAAAAAAATGATCACCCCTATTAAGAATACGCATTTTGCCCAGAAAACTTTCGTCATATAATTTTTCGGTCTTCTATCATCAGGCTTTGCGGAATTCAGACACTGACATATTTTTCAAGCTCCCAAGGGTGAACCGTCGTAGCGAATTCGTGAGATTCCTTCCATTTCAGTTCCAGAAATTTCTCTATGAATAGCTCTCCCATTGCTTTGCAGAGTGTCTCATCCGCTTCAAGCTCGGTTAAAGCTTCTGCCAGGCTTCCAGGTAGGGATTCTATACCCCGTTGTTTTTTTGTTTCCAAGGAGAGCGCGTATATATTGTCGTTAATAGCAGGAGGCGGTTCCATTTTCCTGCGCACACCGTCGAGACCTGCTATGAGAAGAGCGGCATAAGCGAGATATGGATTACAGCTGGAGTCGGGATTGCGTGTTTCAATGCGCAGCGCTTTAGGACTGGCGGCTGGAATCCGCAGAAGACTCGAACGATTCGCAAAGCCCCATGATATATAGACAGGAGCTTCCCATCCAGGCACGAGGCGTTTATACGAATTGACGGTCGGATTGGTTATGCCCGTCAGCCCGCGTGCATGCCGAAGCAATCCTGCAATGAAGTGCCGGGCGACGTCGGAGAGCCAGTTCTCCTTAGCTTGGTCGCAAAATAGATTGCTATCCTGTTCAACATCCCGAAGGTTCAAGTGAACATGCATACCGCAGCCGTAAGTCCACACGAATGGCTTCGGCATGAAGCTGGCAATCAAACCTTTTTCGCCCGCCATGTATTTCACAACTTGCCGGTATGTCATCGTGTTATCAGCCGCCCGCACGGCATCTGCGTGAGCGAAGGTAATCTCGTGTTTACCGTTCGGCACTTCATGGTGATTTTTTTCCGTGACCATGCCCATGGATTCCAGAGCTCGACTGAGATCTTTGCGAAATTCGGTACCCTTGTCATATGGAGGAATTTCGAAATAGGACGCCCGATCATGGGGTAGATATTCGCCCAGATCGTTTTTTTCCAGAAGAAAAAACTCAATCTCCGGCGCGAGCACGAATTCCCAGCTTGCTCCGAACTCTAGCTTCATTTCATCCACGATCCGCTTGAGGATACAGCGCGGATCAACTGTGAACGGCTGGGAGCCGTCAGCCGAATAAACATCACAAATCAGGCGGGCCGTGCGGTTTTCGGGCGATCCCCATGGCAAAATCCGATAAGTGGATAAGTCCGGTTTTAGATTCAGATCGCTTTCGTTTACCGGAACATATTTGCAGGATGAACCATCAAATCCCAGCCCCTTTTCCAAAATGTGTTCCAGCTGGCGAGCAGGATGGATTAGCTGGCGTATTGAACCATCAAGGGTGGTAAATTGAAAGTTGATGAACCTGATGCTTTCTTGTTCCATCTGTTTGATCAGTGTTTCCATTGTTCAACGCTCTCCTTTTCTTTCGGAATCCAGTATGAGCAGTGTCTTGAGAAGGCATTGGGCACCTTTGATGATATCTTCCGTGTCACAGTGCTCTTCCGGGCAGTGACTCAAACCCTCGCGGCAAGGAATGAAAATCATTCCGGCATCGGTGATGCGATTGAGATGGGCTGCGTCGTGTCCCGCCATGCTAACGAGCCTTTTGCTTTTAAATCCGAGAGCATCTGCCGCTTGTTGAGTGGCATTGGTGACCTTTGAGGAAAAATGAGTTGGCGGACTACTATAGGTTACACGGCGCTGCACCGTTATCCTACGTTCGCTCTCGTTGCGCTTTAAGCTGGATTCTAATTTGCCAACGATTCTGTTGATGGACTCCGGATGGTAACTCCGCACCTCAGCGTCCATCTCCACCCGCTCCGGTATGATATTTATGGAATTTGGAAATACTCTTATGTGACCGACCGTAGCCACAGCCTGCCCTTGTTCTTCTCGTGCAGCCGACTCAAGGGCTAGGATGACTTTTGACGCTGCACAAAGTGCATCACGTCGTGCGTCCATCGGCGTTGTACCACAGTGGCGCGCGCGGCCGATCAAACTTATTGCTTCCCTGTAAATACCTGTAACGCCTTCAACGATCCCAATGTCGTGCTTTTCCCTGTCTAAAAACGGCATTTGCTCGATGTGCAATTCGACGAAATAATCAATTTCACCGGGGCGGCGCACAGCCTCTTGGATAAGGTCCAGTTCGCCTCCAATATAGGCCAACGCATCACCAAAATCCCTGCCCTCGTCATCCCCTAAGTTTTTCACTTCGTCCCTATTCAAAGACCCTACCAGACCCCGACTGCCAAACGTAGAAATTCCGAAGGTGTTTGGTTCCTCCGAAGCGGTCATAACCAACTCAAAGGGATGCTTGGTTTCGATACCAAGCAGATCTAAGACCCGAAAAGATTCCAGTGCACTGAACACACCGGCCGGCCCATCGAATTTACCCCCGTTGCGCACTGAATCTAAATGAGACCCCGTCATAATTACCGGCCAATCGGCATGCCGGCCTTCGCGACGCGCGAAAATGTTCCCTAATGCGTCCGTCCGAAACGGCAATTTGAGTTCCGACTTCAGAATTCGAATAAACTCCTCTCTTGCCTGAAGATCTTCTCTACTGAAAGCAAGACGTGTTATGCCTCCAGCAGGGTCTGTTCCGATCTCAGCGAATTTTTCAATCAGGCCAGCCATCCGCTTGGCGTCAAAGCATCCTTTCAGGTCTTCATCAGACAATGCCATACTGCCTATGCTCCTGCGTAAACATGATGTCCAAGGTCAGAGCTCAAGTGAATATTTTGGTTTGGCGAGCCAACCTTTCAAATTCATTGGATAATTCTGCGGATTCGCGACGATTCAGCCTCCCTACATCCGTAACGACCATATTGAACAAGCAAAAGGCTGAACAGTAGGAATCAAAAATAGTGCTGAAGGTGATTGGAATCACGATCGAATAGTTGGAAAGCTCAGCAAGAGGCGAATTAACTTTGTCTGTGATACCCACCAGGCTAATTTCCCTTTGACGGCAGAAGGCAGCCAGATCAATAGTCTCGCGGGGATAACGAGGAAATGCAATAGCTACAACGAGGTCTTTCGCCCCCAAATGAAGCAAGCGGTCGTAATTTTTCGTCGCCCCTGAGGTAAGGGAATCTACATTGCGTTTCACCTTGCCAAGAAAGTAGGAGAAAAAATGGGCCAGTGAGGCTGAGCCACGGGTGCCAATAATGTAGACTTTTTCAGAGGAGCAAATTTGCTTCACCAGACGCTGGAACTGTTTAATTGGAAATGAGTTGGCCAGACTCCCAAGTGTTTTCATTTCACCTGAAATAATGCTCAACTGGTTGCTTTTATTTGATTTCCCCCGGCTGAGGCTCAAATTCAATCGATCGGTTGATGTGAGCTCTTCTTTTATAAGAGCTTGGAATGCTTGAATAAACACGCTGTAGCGAGAGAATCCCAAAGACTGAGCAAATCGGATAACCGTAGGTTGACTGACTCCGATTTCTGTAGCCAGCTCAGTTGCGGTCAGGAATGCTGCATTTTCCTGGTTACTGAGCAGATATGTGGCAATTTTGCCTTGCTGCTGAGTGAACTTACCCTTTCGATCTTTGATAAGTTGGAGAATATTCGATTGATGCATTTTATTCTTCATATCTATTTTTTGAAGCATAATATTCAACACGTGTCAAGAGCATTTGTCGAGAAAGGAGCAAAGCTTCATGAGGCGGCTCGCATTGCGATAACGGTGAGGGACGGCGGTGGGGGACGTTGTTTTTCAATAAACTTTCAGATAGTTCTCCCCTTGTTGCCAAATCAATTTCGAAACAATCTCCCTTATCACCTATCACTCTACCCTATGCCCCACTTGGCGCGCCGTAGTCTCTCGCCACGGCGGAGCCCGGGTGACGAAGGCGGCTGCTCTATGCGCCTTCCCCATTTAACTATTCAACCATTTAACGAATTGCCGTAGGACCAAAGAGCCGAATCGCCTGGCTTCGGGCCCCTCCCTTTTGTAAAGGGAGGTCG
>JASFTQ010000161.1:0-10334 GCA_050053515.1 Desulfobacterales bacterium
GCCGGTCGATGATATGTGCATATTCTTTTCGCAATCTAACCCACACGCTAAGAAAAAAGGCCCGCGATGAAGCCAAAGAAATATTAGCGATCGAGGAAGAGGGTCGCGGCAAGAGCAGAGATCGATTGGCGCGCATAGCCAATCAGTCCTATTTTGAATATGCGGAAGCTTTTTGGAAAGGACCTGCATTGCGATACATCGGTCCGCTCATGGCCATTGTCTTTCCCCCGGGGGACATCAAAAAAATTGCTGATGCATTAGAATCCGATCCGAATTCGCTGGCCAAAGAAAGTCAAGGATATCTGGCCACACTGATCGGATTATCTTATTTAAACCAGGCTGACCCGGTGCAGGCTGTTGCATGGGCCCGGATCGGAGCAAATAAAATATCAGATCCCATGCCGCTGTATGTGGCTTATCTCGCAAAAGTGTTTTGGCAAAAGCGAAAATCAAACATCAAGAGTAACATCCCGCTGCAGAATCAGTTTCCTGAACTGGCAAAAATATTTTCTTATTTCCAAAAACCGGAAAATAGCTTTTTTTTCAAGGGGGCGGCGCAAGGTTTTACTACCGACCTCGAGGCCCATCGACTGCCGTGGGTTTTCTCTCAATCCTACCTTCCGATGCTGGACCGCAGTGATCCCGCGGACCTGGAACAAATCATCAAAATAACTCAAGGCAGGCTGGTCCATAACCCGTCCGATATCCGCAGCTGGAAGGTACTCTCACGGACTTACGAATGGATCGACAACTTAGCTGAACAAGCGAAGGCGTTGAGGGGTGCGGTGGCATGCAAACCCTATGACTCCAAATCCAAACTCAAACTGGCATACAGCTATGTTTTACTGGGGCAATATTCGGAGGCCCAGGCAGCCCTGAGACAGCTCGATTCGAGCAAGGTTAAATTCGATGCCGATTATCCCTTTTGTCTCGGGGCCGTCGCCGAATGGCAGGGGAAGGTAAAAGAAGCGCTAATAAACTATAAAAGCGCAATTGAAATGCGCAGATACAAACCGGTATATCATCTCAGGTACGGAAAGCTGCTTTTGAAAGCCGGAAAATTTCAGCAAGCCCGCAAAGTCCTGGCGTGGGCAGCTTTGATAGACGCCGGTGAATCCATAAAAAATGAAGCCCAGAAGCATTTGTCGCAAATTAAATGAGTGAATCACACCAAAAAAACCTTCAGAACCCCTCTGGGGCAACACGGGTGTCTTATCCGCTTGCACCGGGCTGGCTGGTGCTCATAACCCTTGTCGCCGGGTTGTCTGCCTCAGGACCTCTGGCAGGCGCTGCCATGTATCGGTACGGCTATAGAAAAGTGGGGTGGATATTGGGCAGCGCAACATTTTTATTGGGATTGACACTATTTTATTTCATGATCTTGTGGAACAACGAATGGTATTGGCCGGCAATTGCGCTGACCGGGGTTCACCTTTTAGGTGGAATATCATTGTTTTTGGGGCTGCGAGGACCCCATAAAATATTCAAAGAACATCATCCCCCTGCCGCCGGGAAAAGAGGCACCTACCGGGAAATTATCGCCGGGATAGTCGGAGGCGCCTTTGTTGGCACGCTGTTGGGCGTGCTATTTTCCGTATGCTATCTAATCTTGACCGATCACCTGTTCTCCACCCTGATGCCGGTGACGTTTGAAGATTCATTTGCCGGATTTAAGGTGTTTACCTGCACCTTGTTTATTGTATTGTCCGGCACCGCGGCCGGTGGCCTCATGGGCCGCTTCAAGCCACAAATTACGGCCGGCCAAATGATTTCTTACGGTTTGGCATTGGTCTGGGCATATTTTAGCTGGTTGCTGGCCATGGAATGTACCATCGCAATCCCGGGATTCCAGGCGGGGGCCGCCACCGGCGAAGGTTGGCGGGCCTTAATCGCACCATATTATTCCGGGAATCTCCTTATCGGTATCTGGTGGTCGGTTTTCCTGATGTTCTTCATGATCTCCGCAGTGAGCGCATCGGCCAAATGGAGACGTGTCCTCCAAGTCGTGGGCATTAATTTGGCCGCAGGCATCACCTTATCCATAACGTTCGGTTATCCGGCGGATATGTATCTGGCGCTGGGACGGCATTTTGAACGGTCCGCCCTCACTGAAAATGCGTTGTGGAGTTATGAACATGGCTTGAAAAAAAAGCCGCAGGCCCCTGTTGCATCATATCTTCAATACCGGTCGGCTCTGCTGTACCATCGCATGGGAGATCAACAAAAATCAATCAAGGGATTTAGACGGGTGGTCGCAAAATATACGGCCAATAAAACCCTGGTGAAAAAAGCGAATCGCCTGTTGGACAATCTCGACCGATCGCGGGGAGGAAAGCGGGTCGTCTTAAAGGGGGTGGAAACAAGGACGGAATACAAAGGGGGATATTGCGTGCCTAACTCTCTGGCGCTGGCGATGAGGTATTGGGGAGCGGATGTGACCGCCCGGGTGATCGGTAAGCGGATTACCGGCCTTGGAAGCGGTACCTTTATCGTCAACCAGCGATGGTTTGCTGAACAGGAGGGTTACCGGCACGATTTTCTCCCCATGGCCAATCTTGATGACATAAAGCAGTGTATCGATGCGGGGTTTCCGGTTCTGGTCTACGTTCCGCGGCATGTATTTGCCATCGTGGGTTATGATGAGGCATTGAGAACCTTTGTAACATATGATGTCGCAACCCATGATGTTTGGGTGGAATACATCCAGGAAGATTTCATAAAAGCGTGGAAAAAACAGGCCACAACGCTCGTGCTGGCATATCCGCCCGAAAAAGAAAAACTCATTCCGGCAAACATCCTAAACCGGATAACAAACCTGAGCGACAATTACCTCCACTTTCAGCTTCACTATTTCGACGCACCGACAGCCTCGGTTTCCGTACCCCATCTGTTTAAAGCGGCCGATGCGACCGATGAATTTTTCTTCCCGATAACCATCCTCTATGCCGAATTTCCCGGACTCAGAGAAAAAATTTTGGCTGAATACGATACGAACCTGACCATTGATGCCATCAAATCATACTTCAAAGACAACTTTGATGAGGGAATCCACGAAGCCGGGCAGCATCATTCAGAACGCTGGGCCCGGCCGGACTGGGCCTTTTCCCTCAGCCTTCAATATGTGATCGGCAATAGACGATTCGATGATTTTGAAGAATTGGTAACCCAGATCAGTGCAGAAGGCAGGATAAGTGACGGTGTGCTGGCAGATTTGGGAATGATTGATCTAGCCCGTGGAAACCTCGAGATCGGGCTGGATCGTCTCAGCCAGGCGCCCAGTGCCTCAAAGCCGTTTTATATCGGACTGACAAGCCTGAAAATGGGCAACCAACAGGCAGCGGTTCGCAACCTCGTTGGGGCTATAAAAGCCCGTGCGAGAAGGTATAGGGATGACGCGCCGGGGTCCCATGTTCAGCGGCGTTACAGCAAATATAGGCGACGGTATCCTTTTTTTACGGATTCAAAAAAGAATTTGACCCTGGATGACTATGGATTTCCGGACATGGCGCTGGCCAATGATATTCTGGTTCAAATGGAAAACCCCGGGGAAAGCCGAGAAGACCTGGAAGAAGCCTGGTGGAAGTGGATTCATTACCTTCCTTTCGACGCGCCGGTGTCTGAGGCCTTGCTGAAATTATATCAAGTTAAACTGGCCAAAATAGACAAAGACACCGCTGCCTACCAGCGATTGAAGCGAAGAATTACCCTGATCCAAAAACGCGCCGCCCGCTACAAGGTCTCGTCTTTCTCTCAGCCCCACTAACCCGGCAATTCCTGGAAATATCGAAGAGGATCTTTTATTTTCTGCGCAAGGCAGACCAAGAATCAGACTAGGCTGCGGCAATAGCGTCAATCTCTATAAGAAAGCCCCTCGGGAATCTGGCGATCTCAACGGTGGTGCGTGCCGGGGGGGCATCGCTGAAACGGCGGCCGTAGATTTCGTTGACCTCGGCAAAATGGTCAAAGTCTGCCAGAAAAATACCGACTCTGACCAGATTCTGGAATCCCATCCCCGCTTCCTGGAGTATGGCCCCAATGTTGTCCAGAACCCGTTCGGTTTGAGCTCGAATATCGCCCTCCCCCACCACATCGCCGGTTTGAGGGTCAATGGGAACCTGACCGGCGACATACAACGTACGACCGCCTTCCACTAAAACGCCCTGGCTGTAAGGACCCAAGGCGGCGGGTGCCTTATCGGTTTGCACGATTGTTCTTTTCATAGCAATTGTCCTCCTGAAGTATTTCCATCACGAGCCCGGCACTGATGCTGCCGCCGGTAACAAGGCACACGCTTTTGCCTCTGCGCCTGAGGGGCATCTGCAGGGCCGCGGCCAAGGCGAGCGCCCCTGCCGGCTCCGCCAATATTTTGTTATGCCATAAAAGCGATCTGACCGCAGCGCGCACCGAACGCTCTGATACCAGCACAACATCATGGACCAATTCGGAAAGCAGCGGAAACATTTCATCCGTGATATACGGCACTGCGACACCGTCACAGATCGTTTTACAGTCCACGGTGACGGGATGGCCGTTATCGACGGCCGTATGCAGGGCGGGACAACCCTCGGGCTCAACGGCATATATGCGCACCGAGGGATTGATCGCCTTTATGGCACTGCCCACGCCACCCATCAATCCACCGCCCCCTACCGGAACAAACACGGCATCGACATCCGGCGCATCATTCATGATTTCGAGGCCGAGGCTACCGTGACCGATAATGACCTGCCGGTTGGTCCATGGATGAATAAAAGAATAAGATTCGTGCTCCCACAGGTGCTCCTGCAAAAAGCGAAAAACCTCCGGGACAGGCAGCAGGACCGGTATTGCGCCGTAGGCCTTAACGGCCTCAACCTTGGGGGAAGGGGCTGTTTCGGGCATAATGCTGCGGGCGGTTATGCCGAAAAATCTTGCAGACCAGGCAAGGGCTTGGGCCGCATTGCCGGCGCTGACCGTAGTGACGCCCCTTGTCTTTTCCGCCGTGCTGAGGGAGGCAACGGCATTGAAGACCCCGCGAATTTTAAATGAATTCACCGCCTGCAGAACTTCGGGTTTTAGCAGAATTTGCAGGTCGGTATCTCCACCGCGGTAGGGAACCAGCGGTGTATGCATAATTACCGGCTTAAGGCTTACTGCCGCAGCCTTGAATTCATCTAACGACGGTCGCTCAATCACGGCCACTCCTGCACCATAATTTCACCAGTATTTGATAAAAACTTACTTTTTCAAAAGCCGCTTAAGGGAGTTTTAATGTTACAAAAGTTTTGGTCGCACTCCAACAAATATAAACTACAAATCACGAAAACGATCAACATCCAAATATCTAAGGCGAAATCTATTGTCAACGTTGATTTTTTGCAAGACAAGCTGATCGCCTCAGTGATTTTAACCGCTGGGGAGCGGTTGTCGCTTGGAAAGGCAAACTGCGGTGTTGGTTCTCGGGACAGTACCAGGTGCCGTCAGCAGGGAGCAAAATATAAGGTAGTTGCCGTTGGCAGACATGGCAGGCCATAACCCGGCATCTTGTCGTGCCAAAAATACCCCGGCCCCTCGGGTATAGTCATTGTCAAAATAACATTCCGATTGCACATTTTGATATTTAGTGCACATATCTTTGTGCAATCCTATAGAACGATTCGGGATGGTTTTAAACGGCTGCAAATTATTTTTCAATATTCGAAAAATTAAAACTTTCGAAATTAAAATCTAAGAACATCCAAATCTGCAATTGCTCCTCTCATCAAATTTTTTCTCGAAAAAGAAGTAATCAAGCCAAGATTTCTTTTTGGTATAATAATTGCTTTAATTGTAGTAATTTTCTAATTCGGTTGTACATGTAAAATGACAGCCCAGCTACCCTGTTTCATGTTGGGACACATCTTGGACTTGTACGGCAATAAGATCCCATAGGTGTTCCCTGACCCATAACATCGTAGAAAGGTTCTAGGTATCGAGGTCGTTAAGATGGAGAGAAATAAAGTATTGGTCGTTGATGATGAAGACGCTATACGGGAATTGCTCGAATATTCTTTGGGCAAGGCCGGTTATTCGGTTCACTCGGCAGCCAGCGGGGAGGAGGCCCTGGAGATATTAGCTCGTGAATCTATGCCTGTCATGTTTATAGATTTAGGTTTGGATCTAGGTGCAATGAACGGATTTGAACTTTGCGAAAAGATCCGAAAAGAACATCCCAGTGCCACCATTTATGCCTTAACCGGATATGCAACGCTTTTCGATCCAAAGGAATTTCAAAAAGCCGGTTTTGACCATTATTTCGCAAAACCTATTGATATTGAAGCTATTTATCAAGCCTTGAGAGATACTTTTGAAAAGATGAACCGGAGTAATGCGATCAAGCGAATTCTCGTCATCGACGATGATGATCAATTTCGGAGATTGGTGGGTAAGATGTTGGAGCCTGAAGGTTATATGGTTACGGAAGCAGCTGACGGGGAAGAAGGGATCAAACACCAAACTGAACAGCCTGCCGAACTGATCATAATTGACCTTATAATGCCTGGTAAAGACGGCCTCGATACTATGCTAGAAATAAAGGATGCATTCCCTGAAACAAAGTTCATTATTATTTCCGGTGAAATCGGCTACGTCCCGGATGTTAAACTCGATATCGCACAAAAACTCGGGACCCCTACGCTTCAGAAACCATTTAAGAAAGAAGAAATTATAGAAGTTATCGAGAGCCTGCAAAATTAGATTTGCAATTTTTATTGGGCATCATTATCACTCTAATGTCGATATGCGACATGAAGCGATATGTTACGTTGAGGCCTGCGTTGTCAATTATCCAGCTCCGCTCTTATGGTTGCCCCCATTCTTTCTAACGAATATGGCTTTTTCAGATATGTACTTGCCCCCAGTCTTTGAACCTCTTTGACATTATTTGTTTCGGAAAATCCACTCACAGTTATTGCTTTCTGCCCGGGATGCAAGTCAAGAATTCTTTTGTACGTTTCAAGCCCATCAATTCCAGGGTCCATTATCATATCTAAAACCAACAGATCCGCAGAATGGCTTTTCATGTAATCAACGGCTTCCTCGCCGCTTGAAACTGACACGACGGAGTAACCCAATTTTTCTAGCATTCCTGAGGCAATTTCACGCTGTTCTTCAACATCATCCACAACTAAAATAGACTCTCCTCTGCCCATATAATCATTAGCAGACAACATGGATTTTTCTTCGGCCAACTTTTTCCTTGTTATCGGAAAATAGATGGTGAATGCCGTTCCTTTTTCTTCAGAATTATGTACATCAATATATCCATTATGGTCCTTTACAGTTCCCCATACCACTGCCATACCTAAACCCGTTCCGCTTCTCCCCATCACCTTTTTCGTATAGAAAGGTTCAAATATTCTCTTCACATCCTCTGCGGATAAACCCGATCCGGTATCGGTAACTGCAAGAACCACGTAATCGCCTTCGGCTACATCGTCATACCCGCTAATCGGTCTGTCAATATACCGGTTGTCCGTTGATATGGATATTTTTCCTCCATCGGGCATGGCTTCCGCCGCATTGAAGGCCAAGTTCATAATGGTAGTTGAAAGGTGAACCGGAGAGCCCAATATATTGAGCAGATTTGTTTCGAGACAGGTCTCCACATCAACATCAGGGTACAATGATTTCAACTTTTCAAATTCGGGGCTATTCAGAAACTCAGAAATAATGGCATTGAGATTCACTACCTCGGCAGTATTAACTCCTCTTCTTCCCAAGGTCAACAGATCCTCCACAATAGCCGCAGCCTTGGTGCCGGTATTTTTTATGGTTGAAATAGGCTTTCTCAAAGGGCTGTCCTCTGGAAGATCCATCAATAAAACGTCCGGATAACTCACAATGCCGGAGAGAAGATTATTGAGGTCGTGAGCCACCCCTCCAGCAAGGGTTCCGATAGCCTCCATCTTTTCGGCCCGTTGGAGTTTAACCTGGAGCCTGGCCTTATCTTCTTCGGCCTGCTTACGATCCGCTATCTCCTGCTGAAGTTGATTATTAGCACGGGTCAGTTCTACGGCGCGGCTTTCAAGATTTTTCAAGTTCTCCTCTACTTTTGAGTGAAGCCGGGCATTTTCGAGTGCAAAACCGATTTCACCGGTCAGTATCGACACAATTTGCTCGTCGTTTGCATCAAAGATCTGCTCTGTCTCCTTGTTAGAAAGATTCAGGACGCCTATCAAATCCTCTCTCGCGAAAATCGGCATGCTTAAAAATGATGGCGGGCCATATTTAGGATCGTTTTTCCTTTGGATTCTCGGGTCAGTCTGTATGTCTTTTACGAGCAGCGGCTTTTTGTGAGACATGACATATTGAGTCAAGGATTCAAAGATTTCCCTGTCAGATCTTTTTTCCGGGCTGCATTCCAATCCTCTCGATGCTACGATACGCAAAGGGGCTTTTTCTGATTCCACAATAGATACAGAACCGATTTGTGCCCGGGTTACAGCCATAGCCTTTTCCAGTATCAGATTCAGCAAGTAATCGATGTCTAAGCTCTTGCTTGCAATCTCTGTAAGTTCTTTGATAGCAAACAGTTCAGACACCCTGAGTCTTAAGTTATCGGTTGTCTCTTCAAATTTTTTCATGAGATTGTTAAAAGAAACCGATATTTCATGCAGCTCGGATGTATCCCTCTTGATATCTGTCAGGTGGTTATCTTCGCTCTCGGCCCTCCTGATTAAGGCGGCCAGAACGAAAATCTTATCGAAAATTTGACGGAATATGAGCAGGCCGCAAAGGATGAGTATGAGAGCCAATGCAAGGATGACGATGTGAGGTAAATCTAAAGGGATCTTGTTTTCGTAAAAGATATAAGAAACAGCGAGAAGTGGCAGGACGATTATTAAACCTAAAAAAGTGAGAAGCTTGTATCTTGGCAGCCGTTTATCAGCATCGGGGTTTTCGGCGTCAGATGATGCCATTTCTGCCTCCTGCTTTTTATCTGAGTACGCAAAATCCAAACGGAAGTTAATTTTAACATATCTATTTGATAATTCAATAAAATTTTTTTACTCCGCTGGTCCGTCATAATCGTTGGCCCGATTTCTATTCGCGGCAATTGTTTTATTTTTTACACATAATTATCAACATGTGCAAAATGTGTATCATCCCGCTTGCGTCAATATCGCTTTTTACCATCGTCAGATCATCTTGACCCAACGTCATTAACCGTTTTTAATGTTTAAAACTGCGCTGTCCCGTATACACCATCGTCACATCGGCTTCATTGCAAGCTTCGATGGATTGATAGTCATTGGCTGATCCGCCCGGTTGAATCACGGCGGAAATTCCCTCCCGGATGCCGACATCCACGCCGTCGCGAAACGGGAAAAAGGCATCGCTGACCATTGCCGCACCGATCAATCCCCCCTTTCCGTCGGCCACCCGGTTGTCGATCTCGGCCTTTTTGGATTTGTCTTTGAGTTCGTTGTAAGGGATCCCCATTTCCTCAAAGCAATACCGATCGGCAAGTTTGCGGTAAGCCTTGTCACGGGCAATCTCTGCAACACCGACCCGGTCCTGTTCCCCGGTTCCGATTCCGACGGTCACCTGCTCCTTGACATAAATGACGGAATTGGATGTAATCCCCGACTCCACCAGCCAGCCAAAAATCATATCATCGAATTCCTGCCGGGTCGGCTGGCGCTTTATCCGGTAGGTCTTGCCCTGGTAATCACATTCGGCCAGTCTTAAGTCTTCTATGGCGCGGCTCACCGGCACAAAGGACCACTGGGTGATAATGCCACCGTCAATCAGGCTTTTAAATTCCACCCATCTTTGGCCCACAAAAGTATTTAACCGCTCGATGTTTCGGATCCGGATGATGCGAAGATTTTTTTTGGCGGCAAAAATATCCATCACCCCTTCCTCGAAATCCGGAGCGACCACAACCTCGGCGTATTGCCGGCTGATGGCTTCGGCCGTGGATCTGTCGACCGGTCCGTTTAGGGCAATACACCCACCAAAGGCCGCCACACGGTCAGCCATATTTGCTTTTAGATACGCATCCTCCAGTGACACGGCACGGGCAACGCCACAGGGGTTGTTGTGCTTAACAATAACGGCAGTGGGCCTGTCGGTAAAGTAGCGCAGAATATTCAAAGCATTATCCGCATCGGTTATATTGGTCTTTCCGGGGTGTTTGCCGGACTGCAGCAACTCGATGTCTGAAGCCAGATACTGTCCCGGTTGTATGGTCTCCGTATCCCCGAGAATCAGGTTGCCATTGACCAGTTTATACAGGGCAGCCTCCTGACCCGGGTTTTCACCGTACCGCAACCCCTTTTGTATCTCATCCACAATCCACGTTACCTTCT
>JASFTQ010000162.1:0-10307 GCA_050053515.1 Desulfobacterales bacterium
AACCGCAGCTCCGCTTTTCGATTCTCCGCAATCCCGCTGAAGCTGGAAGAAGGACGGGCGCATAAGGACCAATTTACGGGCGGGAAGGAGGTTAAAGTGAATATTTCCAAGGCTATTATCTCCCATATTGTTCTGACATTTTTAATTGGAATGACCGCCGGTATAGCCCCTTTTCTTTTCATGCAATTGCTGCCAAGGATGTTGACTCCCAACCTGTATGCAGAAACCATTAGCTACCACCCCTTAATTTTAACCGGTATTTTGGTGGGAGTTATAACCACCATCATTTTTGCCAAGACCTTCGGAGATAAAGAACCGCGAGAAATTTTTTTCTATGCTCTGGGGATACCAGCTGTATTAACTCTATCGATTTGGCCGGAGTGGCTAGCAAATACATCGACGAGAAGCAAAAGAATCTGAACGAGTATTTCTATATGCCCAGAATATCAACTTTCTGTTATTTTTTGATGAGGTAAATGCCCCTTTCGGAAAGCGCCTGAAAAAGCGTGATTCCCATGACCGCTATGCAATATCGAGAAAAGCTATCTCCTTCAGAAAATTGTGTAATTCGTGGGCATCGGCATACTTGCCGGCAACTTGCCTCATAACCCGGGCGATTCTTTTCCACACCCCATCTCCTTTTTCAGGAAGTTGATCTGCCTAAGCATACCGCCCGTAGATCAGATAATCCGGGAAATTAGCCTCGGTAAAAAAGGAATCTTTAAAATCAGTTATTAATGACATGTGATTTAGTTTGCTTAAACTTGCCCCAAAGCCAGTCTTATAAAAAGGAGGAAATCATGAACGCCATCACTAAAGCTTTTATTATGATAATCTGTATCGTCGCGGTGCTTTCTGTAACCATGGCCGCCGCCCCTCAAACTTCTACCGATCCGGCGAATAAAACAGGCGAAAAGGTCCTCGGTTCAAAGGCAAATAGCAGTATGGACAGTGTGGGCAGAGTTTTGCTTGTTTTTCTGGTCCTTTCGGTTGTTTTTGAAGTCGCCTTGACGCCTCTATTTAATTGGAGGATTTTTATGCTGCATTTCGAAGGTAAGGGCTATAAAACACCGATTACGGTAGTGCTTGCATTTATTGTATTCTGGAGTTATGGCCTGGATATCATCAGGGATTTACTGGTCGCTTTAGGTCAGCCCGCAAATCAATCGATAGGGGGCCAGATCCTGACAGCCTTGCTCATTGCCGGGGGGAGCTCGGGTGTATTCCAGATCTTTACAAAACTAAAGATCCGTATGGGTCCGGATGAAAGGAAGATAAAAACCGATCAGGCTAGAAAAGACATGGATCCGAAAAAACCCAAGGCAAAAACACAGGGATAACGTAAATCCAGATCCGGGATAAATATAATGATACCCGCATCGTTTTTCACCGAAACATGCCCATGGAGATAGACAATGAAGCTGAGATTATTCTTATTGACCCTCTTTTTATCCCTCTCGTTACAAGCTTGTACCACTGCGCCCGTGCCCGTGCCTTTTCCGAAAAGTCCCGCACCTCAATATTTTAAGCTAAAGATACCGCAATCCGAAATACCGCTGCCGGCAGTCATCGTGGGCCAACAGGAGCAGTTGTCGGGGGGCTGTTTTGCCAGCGATGTTCAACGAACAACGACGACCGGATTTGAAGAATTTGTCGAGAAAGCCCTCAGACAAAAAGACTATGAGGCCGGACTCAAAGTTGCCTTCGAAAAAGCTATGATCAAAGCCGGTTTGGATCTATCGGCCAGCCGGGCACTTATGCAGAGTTGGCAAAGTGAAATCAAGGGGGTAAAAATTGATCAAGTTGATCCCTCAGAAGCGCGGCCCAACTTTACAAATCAAGCCTGTAGAATTGAAGATCTGAAGTGGTTTGAAAACAAGCGTGTCATTGTCACCGGTGGTTTGCTGGCCGACACGCTGCAGGTAAAAATGGCGCATAGTTTGGATGCCGATCAGAAAGCCGAACTTATGGCAGCGGTGGCTCGACTCAACAGTGAGATAGGCCTGTCATTTCGGAATGTCATTGATTCTGAAGACGCATTTGAGTGGAAAGCTTCAGACGTATACTTTGGAGCATTTACATCACAATTGAGTTCCAAAAGGTGCAAAAAAGAGCTCGAAATGAAATTAGGGCCGGGACAAAGCGGCAATTTCGGTCTATGCGGCAATGCCTATATCGTCACCGTTCGGCGATCTGAGGGATCGAATCGCTTCACGATCAACATCGCCAAACCGGATGAGGGGATTGAAACCGGTCAGCTCGATATCGAGGCGAATCGAGGATCGGCCCGTGCCCTCGGGCAAAATCGATTTGTAAGTCTTTTCATCAATGAACCCATTCCGGAAGCAAACGAGCAAAAGTTAAACGTCTCGATTTTGTTGGTCGGCGTTTCGGGTGAATGATCTGAGCGTCTGGGATGATTGAAAAATGAATACCTCCAATTACAAAATTGCGGTTAAAAAGGATCCCCATAGCCGGTTCTTTCTGATCGTTGAAAGGGTCGATTATGAATTGCGCCTGTTTTGGAAACGAAAGGAATTCTTTTCGGTTCGAAAAAAGCAAATACCGGCTGAACCATTTGAACTGAAACCGCGACGAAAATACTTGCTGCGATACAACAACAATGACAGCGGAGAGGGTTGCTTGAAGTATAAAATTCTGCAATCCTTACCCAACGGTATAGAGGAGGAGGTCTTAAAAAGTGATCTTCAAGCCATCCAGGGGCCCAAAGTCGTAGAATTTCCTTTTATGCTATGGCCCGGTGAAGAATCCTAGATATCGATATTCGGCGATTCTAATATACGTCCGAACAACGTCCAAAGTAAATCGCGCCCCCCCCAAAAGTGTTTTCAAGAACCCTTGGATCATTTTAGATTCACCCTAAAAATTTTGGGATTTTTATTATTTGTTGTGTATCGCTGAATGTGCGAATGTATGTTGATTGGGTTCGATAGAAAAATAATCCCATCACAATAAGGAGTCGGAAAATGGCCAAAACGCGAAGAATATTTATCAGTGACGTTCACTTAAGTTCGGCGGCAATTTACGAAAATCATTCCGATATCGCATGGTTCAAACCGGATAAACACAAGCAACGATTACTGAATTTTATTGATCAGTATATCATTGCTAAAAAAAACATTATCAAAGATGTGATTCTTTTGGGTGATATATTTAATACCTGGATATGCCCTGCTTCAATCCCGCCGCCATCTTATCAGGAAATTTTTAACGGTAATCCTGACTTAATCAATAAGTTTTTGGAAATTCTCGATAGCGATATTAATCTTTTTTACACAAACGGTAACCACGACTTTGATTTAATGCCGGTCGAGATAGAAAATCAAGTCAATGGAATTCGAGCCATAAAATATTACCGAACCGGAAGGGTTCATGCTGAACACGGAAACAGATTCGATATTTACAATAAACCCGATTTTGTTACCGATCCGGCCTATGGAAAACCGATTGGTTACTTTATCAGTCGGCTTGTTGCTTCTGCAGGAGGCAGGGAAATAGGCCTTTTAGATCTCCCAAGCTTTATTGATGATATAATCGAAGCTGCCGTCACTGAACAAAATATTTTCAGTTCAATTATTGAAGGACTTGCGGAGAGGGCCAACATGAAAGACGATGACCCCATTAAAATGCCAAATAATAAGGAAATTACGATAGGTGAATTAAAAGAACGATATGAGCGACTGAGTGACGTCTACAATAAGCGTGAGTTGATTGTAGACTTATACCAGAGAAGATACCTTAACGGACCTGCTGATCGACTTTGCCAGAAATACGATTTTAACGTTGTTGTATTCGGTCACACTCACAACGCGACGATCGATAAGGATTATTTCTTGGTTGAAGATCGAATTTATGCCAATACGGGTTCATGGTGCAAAGATAACGCCTATTGTGTAGAGATTGATAAAAGCCTAAGACCGGATCGACCAGTAAGGGTTAATCTGTACAGAGTTAATAATGATGGTTCAGTTCAAAGAAAAGGGACTGAAACAGTCTAAGACGGATGAACCTTCCTGGGAATGGCAGAGAAAATCACTTCAATGAAAGAAAAAAGATTGTGAATTTTATGATAATTCAAAGGATTGCACAACTCGATGGATATGAGGAATCTTTGCAAACTGCGGGTTTGAGCGAAATCCGGTGCTAAGACATAAGGAATAGAAGGGGGAGCGGATGGATTCGATCAAGGTGGCGACGTTTAATGTGGAAAATCTGTTTGCGCGGTTTCAATTCAGGCGCAATATCAAGGATCCGGAGAAGATGCTGCGGGACGGCTGGACGGTCAATCACACGTTGTTTAATATCTACAATGAACGGGACAAGGCCATTACGGGCCAGACCATCAAAGAGCTGGATGCCGATGTCATCGCCCTGCAGGAAGTCGAAAACCTGGATACCCTCAGAAAATTCAGAACCGAGTATCTGGGCGGCCGCAAGAGTTATCCTTACGCCATCGTGATCGACGGCAACGATCCCCGGCGCATCGATGTCGCCATCCTCAGCAGGTACCCTTTGACGAATATTCAGACCCACAGTCACCTGTGGTCCACGGAATTGCGCTGGTATCTTTTTTCCCGCGACTGTCTGGTCGCGGATGTGCAGGGGCCCGCGAATTTTACAATTACCCTTTTCGTCAATCACTTTAAATCCATGATGGACAAAAGTGATTGGGATAATGGCCGCAAAAATACGCGGTACAAGAGACTCGTCCAATCCCGGGCCGTCAAACAAATCGTGACGGCCCGCTTCGGCAGCGAGGCCGGCACCCACCCCTTCGTGATATTGGGGGATTTCAACGACTATATGGAAACAGATGACCAGGGGCAGCCGGGCATCGGCGACCTCGTCGGCTGGGATCAGGTGCAAAATGTGGTTGACCGTCTTCCCGAAGATGAGCGCTGGACGCACTACTACAAGGGCGGAGGCTCTCTGGGAGCCGCTTACCATCAACTGGACTATCTGCTGCTTTCAAATTCTTTGGCAGAGCGCAACCCCCATCCGCCCTATATCGAACGCCGGGGACTTCCCAAACGCGCCGCTGAATACAGCGGTGACAGGTTTGCCGGGGTGGGGCAGAACTCGCCCAAGGCCTCCGATCACTGCCCGATCGTCATGGAGCTTCAGTTTTAACGGTGAGCGTTTTATATCTGACAGGATCTACAGGATCATGAGGATATTATTTTTCGGTTCCCGAAGGAAACCGAGAAGTAGTATCTCACTAATCATCACCGCCCGCTTCGCTCGAGACACAGAGGACACAGAGGTAAATATATTTTTGATTTGCCGTGAGAAGGCGGCAAATCAAAGATTTCCATGCAGTAAAGTTCTTCATAAATAGAAAGGAGATTAGATCATGGAATATTCATTCCGGAATTTGGTTTTTGAAGGGGGTGGAGTGAAAGGCATTGCGTATGTAGGGGCTATGGAGGTGCTTGAAGAAAAAGGTGTTTCGGCCAACATCAAACGGGTCGGCGGCACTTCGGCCGGGGCGATTAATGCTGTTCTGGCGGGGCTAAACTTCACCCCGGCTGAAATGCTCAATATTCTCAAAGGCATGAACTTTGAGAAATTTATGGATGATGACTTTGGTGTATTGCGGGATATTGATCGCTTGCTGACGGAGTACGGCTGGTACAAGGGTGACTTTTTCAGAAAATGGATTTCCGATTTAATCGGCAAAAAGACCGGAAGGCCCGATGCAACCTTTGCTCAAGTGCAGCAGCAGAAGTCTGATAAAGGATTTCGGGATATGTATTTCATGGGCACCAACATATCTACCCATTATACCGAGGTGTTTTCTCACGAGCACACCCCCAGAATGTGTATCGCAGATGCTGTTCGGATTTCCATGTCCATTCCGCTGTTTTTTGCGTCGCGCAGAAGTCCCCGCGGAGATGTATATGTAGACGGTGGGGTGATGGACAATTATCCCGTAAAACTTTTTGATCGACGGCGATATATCGTCGATGAAGTTCTGAGCACCCATGGTGAAGAAAGCCCGTACTATAAAAAGCATAATAACAAAATTAAACGGCAGGGTTTGAAAATCAGTCCTTATGTGTATAACAAGGAAACGCTGGGGTTTCGCCTGGATTCTGAACGAGAGATTGCCATGTTCCGAGATCAGGCCGAGCCGGTTGCAGCCCCGATAGATGATTTTTTTGACTACACCCGCAATCTTTTGAAAACCATCATGGATGCTCAAACCAACTATCATCTGCACAGCGATGACTGGCAGCGGACCATCTACATTGACACCCTGGGGGTCAAGACAACTGATTTTAAAATTACCGATGCTAAAAAGAAAGCCCTGGTAAAATCAGGCCGAGAGGGTACCCAGAACTATTTTGACTGGTACGACAATCCGGCCAACAAACCGGCCAATCGGGTAACGAATTTTCTGCAGTAAGCTTTGCGGTGAGAATTGTTATTTCAGCAGCACGGCGCGGGAGGATTTGCCGTCGATTTTGAGGGTCAGGGGCTTTTTGAGTTTCACATGCCGTAAATATTTGGTTTCGTTCTCTGCGGGCAGAGATTGCAGCCAGCCCCAATCAATGAAGTCTTCTCCGTTTTCCCGGGTGTTTAAATAACTGATACCCAGCGAGGTGATGTTGTGGAAGAAATGAGATCCCTGGGAAGGGTCTGCTTTTAAATTTTCAGTCGTTGTTTCGATGATCGCACCCACACCGGATATTTCATTCCAGCTGACCGGGATCCCCAGCCAACGGTCGGCCGACCCCCATCGACCCGGACCGATGAGTAGATATTTGCGGTGCTGATTGACCAACTGCCGGTTGATCTTGCCGATTTCTGCAGCGATCGCAGTCGTTTTGGCGGGATCAAAGACTTCGGGCCGCACGTAAATGATATCGGCAATATCCTTGAACTGGCCATTACCCAATGCCATGGTGGAGTAGCAAAGGGCGCCGGCCATATCTTGTTTGCTGATTTTGACATCCCGGTTGTGGTGGCTTATGGCCATGGGCCTGATCTGAAGTAAACCGAATTCCGGTTTTTGCTCGGGCTCAAAAGGCAGGTTTGCCGAAAATTCAATCTCTACCGGAGTGCCCATACCCTTGCGGCCCACATCCAGCAGGGCAGATAATATCTCCGCCAAAGGGAAGGATTTGTATTTAAGGACTCTGGCGAATGTACACACCGGATAGCCCGATGCGGTCATGGTATCTCTGATCCTGTTTTCTTGCGGGCTGTAGGAACTGCAGAGACTGACGACCGGGGGGTGGGCTCGAACCTCGTCGATTTCCAGTCTTGCCAGGGTTATATCGTCCCTTAGGTTATCCGGAAAGCCGAAATTCTCCGGAAAATCTGCCAGTTTTAAGGCATAAAAAAACCGCTGGGAATTTTTGAGAATGTCTTCCACCGTTGAAAATTGCGGAAGAAGTTGCGGGTATCTCGGTGAAAAACGCAGAGACGTGCCGCCCTCCACCACGGTTTTGCCGAGTCCCAGGGCAACATGCGCGATGCCTTCCTCGGGCTTCATATGGGAAATGGGATAGAAATTATACGATTGGGCCACGCCTGAGATGGCCGGATAAAAATAGCCGCCGTGTTCTTTGCCCATCAGTTGCTGAATCACCACCGCCATTTTTTCATCTTCGAGTCGATGCAAGGTGCTCTTGGCATAAGATCGCGGGACTTCCATGTAAGTCGAAGCGTAGACGAGTTTTATGGCCTGCACAAGTCTTGCCAGCCTCGTTTCGAGATCCTGGTGTCTATTGGGCAGCATGTAAGTATTATAGATGCCGGCAAAAGGTTGAAATTGGGCATCTTCCAGCAAACTCGAAGACCGGACCGCCAAGGGATAATCCACATGAGAAAGAAACATTGACAGGCCATGCCGCAACCAGTCGGGTAAGGCGGATGCTAAAAACATGGCACAGATTTGAGCATCCTTCAGATCACGGGTGGGAATATCCTTGAGATCATTTTGACTGATGAAATCGTCGAAACCCTCGGTGGAGATAACCAATGTTTTGGGAACACCGATATCGACATCTTTAAAATTATTCCGGAGCACGGGATTTTCTTTTAACTGGGTGGACATGAAAGCCAGTCCCCTGGCTTTGCCGCCGAGAGACCCTTTGCCCAGTTTAACGAAATCGGCCGCAGGGTCAAAGCGGCCGGGAACAAACTGGGTAATGATGCCCTTTTGCCGACCCACCCGTCTGTCATGGATGCTTTGGATGAGGTATTTTTTGATCTCTTTGTTACTGTTGAAGTCGGATGCCTTCACCGGTCTTAATTTTCTGGCCAGCAGGATTTCGGATCGGGCCATCAGCCAGCTCGAAAAATCATTGCGGGCGCCGTGATACAAGATCGACTCGTCCGGAACCGATGGCAGGATCTCCTCCATTTCCCGCAGATTGGATGCCCTGGCCACCTCGCTGCCATCCGGAAGCCGGAATATAAAATCACCAAAACCCAGATTATCCCTGAAAAAATCATGAATTTCTTCATGGAGGGTGGGTGAATTCTTATTTAAAAATACCGCCGGAATAATTCCTGCTTTTTCACGATTGCTTTCTTCCGAGCTGATCATGAGCAGCGGCACATCCGGGGTCTCCGCCTTTATCATGGATAGCAGCGAAAATCCCGCATCTTTATCGATTTTACCATCGCGCGGGAAACGGACATCAGAGAGAACGCTCAACAGGTAAGGCTTGTATCGCCTGTAAAGATTTTCGGCGTCCTCATATGTTTCTGCCAGCAAAATCTTCGGTCGGGCCCTCATTCTGAGGATGCGGTGTTCATCATTGAGTGAATCCTCCATGGCCGACTGTGTCTGGGTCACGATTTCCTTGTACAGCAACGGAAGAATCGATGAATAATAAATCGGCGAGTCCTCCACCAAAATAATGACCCGGACCTTGGCGCGCTTGGTGTCGTATTCGATATTCATTCGATCTTCCAAGCTTTTGATCAACGCTAAAAGAAGATCGGAATTGCCGTACCAGAAAAATAACCTGTCGATGGACCGGCGGTCGGAATAATCCATGTCCAGAAGGATCTTATTGGTGCTGTGGGCCAGGAGGAATACCGGCAGATCGAAAAATTTTCTTTTTATTCGCTGGCTGAGATCGAAAGCGTCCATGTCGTCCAGACGGGGCATTGTCAAAACAAGGTCAAATTTCTTTTCGCTCAACGCATCGATTGCCTGACGAGCGGAGGAAACCCAGGTGAGACAGGGGGGTCGGGATAGATTTAAACCGCGGTACTCGTGGATGATTCTTTCTGCCAGTCGACCCTCCTCTTCCATGATAAACGCATCATAGGGGGTTGAGACCAGAAGGATATCATTGACCTTTTTGGCCATGAGTTCATGAAAGACCTTAAAGGAAAGGTCGAATTCATCCAAACGATCGTCGGGATGGTGTGTGTTCGTAAGCGGCATTTTTTGTGATCGCCTTTTGTACCCGCCATGAGTGCCTGGCGGACTGGCTTCCCCAATCCGACTGCGGCAGAGAAAAATAGGGATAACGCGGCAGTCCAAGTCAAACCGTTCGAGATTTGATCCACCGGAGGCCTTCGAAGTAGCTTTTTGAATATTAGGCTAGATTGAATATACCGCAATGCATTGCAACTGACAAGTCAGCGCTTCAAATATCGAAAGTTACCATATCGACGGATTGGGCACAAAGTTTTTGCGGTGAATATGAAATTCATATCTGTTGCCTTTTAGGGGTGGTATATAATTTACCCTGCCACGTATCTCTTGCCGCCAGCCTCCCTTTGATCATTTGCAGTGTTTGCGACTTCTTAGGGGCCCATTGCGGTGCCACCAGCTCCCCGGGGTGGGGGTCACCGGTCAGACGCTGTATCACCATATCCGGCGGGAGGTGTTCCAGAAAATCACACACAAGATCGACAAACTCTCGTTGCGCCAAACAGCGGTAATTCCCCTGCCGATAGAGATTTTCCAGCCGGGTACCCTTGACGACATACAGAAGATGAATTTTGACTCCGTCGACACCCAATGCGGCCAGCTTTTGCGCCGTCTGTAGCATGTGGTGTTTTTGCTCACCCGGAAGGCCGAGTATAACGTGGGCGCAGATCTTGATGCCCCTGTTGCGGGTTGTTTTTACCGCCGATTGAAAACTCTGCAAGTCGTGGCCGCGATTGATGAATTTCAGGGTTGCATCATGAGCCGATTGCAAACCATACTCCACCCAAACCAGATGCGTTTTGGCATAATCTTCAAGCAGGTCCAGAATGGATGTGTTGATACAATCCGGACGGGTGCCGATCGATAGCCCCACCACATCATC
>JASFTQ010000163.1:0-10287 GCA_050053515.1 Desulfobacterales bacterium
ATACCCTGCAGCGAGAGTTTGACATCGGCAATGACGTCGCATCTTCGCGGCACACATTTGTAAGGCTGGCCGGTGATGACCGCATCTATCATGCCCGGGATAATTTCAGGAACAAATTTAACCGCCCTCAAGGGGAATTCCGCGATAAAACCGTTCTTTCTTTTGCCGGCAGCGACATCCAGGAGATCGAGCTCGCCAAAGGCGAAAATGTTCTGTTGCTCAGGCGCAGCCAGGCCCCTTTGGAAAAAGAGGCTGCCGGTGATGAGGGTCAATCCCCATTAAAGGGGGAAATGATCTGGCAAGGCAGGGACGGCCGCAAAGGTGATGAAACCCGGCTGAACCGGTTGCTCACCGCCTTATCCAGCCTCAGCTGCGATGCTTACATCGATGACCGCAAAAAAGAAGACTTCACCAATCCGATTTACAGCATCCGACTCACGGGTGACCGGGAATACAGCCTGAAGATTTTTTCGAAATTAAAGGAAGACGACGACCAATACCCGGCCGTTTCGTCCGAAAACAATTATCCCTTTTTGCTGCCCGAATGGAAGGCCAAGGATGTGATGCCGGAGGCCACAGAAATATTTGAAAATTCCAAAGAATCATAGAATCTAGAGTGATTGACAAAATAATATTCCGATTGCCCGAGGTGCAGGCAGGGGGTAAATTTTTGTCGACAAGATGAAAGCACCGGTGCTTCCAATTTATTCGGGTTCGGTTTTCGATGATTCCGGCAACGTTTTTGGAATTTTAACACTAAAAAGGCTGCCCTCACCCGGCCTGGATTTCACTTGAATCTCCCCGCCGTGCTGCTGGATGATTCTATTGGAAACAAACAGGCCAAAACCCGTCCCCTTACTTCCTTTGGATGAAAAGAACAGGGTGAATATTTTCTCAGCGGTTTCTTTGTCCATCCCCACGCCGTTATCCGAGACATCGAAAAAAATGTAGCGGCGATCTTGATGGACACTGAATGTGATTTTATGGGATTCTTTTGATTCGTCTTTGACGCAGGCATCGAGGGCATTATCGAGAATATTAATTAAAGCAGAATGAACATATCCGGTGTCGATCTCGAATTCGCCGACCGCCGGATCAAAATCCCTGACAAATTCGATTTCCTGTTTCTGAATTTTGGGCTCAACAGCCATGGCAACCTCATTGGCAAAACTGATCACATCGACCTTTTCCCATTTCAGTTCTCGTTTTTTGGCATAAAAGAGGATATCAAGCACCATCCTACGGATGCGTTCAACCATAAATTTTACAATTTCCCACCCTTCCTTGATCTTTTCCTCATTTTCATTTGAAAACCCTGACTCCAGCAGATACATGCCGCCGTCCAAACCGGTCAGCAACCCTTTGATACCATGGGATATCGATCCGATCATCAGCCCCAGGGATGACAGATGATCCTGCAGCTGGGTCTTTTCCGCTATCAGCCTCTCCAGATTCTGGGTATACTCCCGGAGTTGCTGCTTCATTTTAATTTTTTCCCGGACCTTTCCCAGCGCAACTTCCAACACCTCAACATTTATGGGCTTGGTGATAAAGTCTGTTGCGGCATATTTCAGGCTCATGATCGCCAGGTCCATGGC
This sequence comes from Desulfobacterales bacterium, assembly GCA_050053515.1. Lineage (GTDB taxonomy): Bacteria > Desulfobacterota > Desulfobacteria > Desulfobacterales. Next base: position 1,599 of record JASFTQ010000163.1, read on the forward strand.
GCCATGGCCGGTAATCATGATAACTTCGACATCCGGGTTCAACTCTTTGAGTCTGCGGAGGAGCTCGATACCGTCTATTCCGGGCATTTTTATGTCGGTCAGCACGATCGGCGGAGAATGTTTCTCAAAAAGCCGCAAGGCTTGCTGGCCGCTTTCAGCAATGAGCACCTCATAGCCCAAATCGGATAAAGATATGCCAATGACGTCGCGGATATCCTCTTCGTCATCTACCAGTAAAACGGTGTTTTCCATGATAATCAATCCGGAATGGGAAAATTTATAATAAAGCAGGCTCCGTGATCTTTCTGGGATCTCGCCTGAATGCTTCCACCGCATTCTTTTATGATTCCGTAACTAATCGAAAGACCCAAACCGGTGCCTTTTCCGACCTCTTTGGTGGTAAAAAACGGTTCGAATATCTTGTCTAAAACCGCCTTCGGAATCCCCACCCCCGTGTCACAAACTTCAACGATAACGGTCTTTTTGGCGGTTCTGGTTGTAATGGTAATTCTTTTCTCCGAGTCGGGGAGCTCTTGAGATCCCCATCTGTCCTCGATGGCGTCCCGGGCATTGATAAGAAGATTGATAAATACCTGTTCCAAGCGGCCGGCTTCCGCTTTGATCGCGGGCAAATCACCTTGGATATCCCATACCACCTCAATCCCCCGTAGTTTGAGCTGCTGGCTGAATATGTCGAATGCATTCTTCAAGACGTCGTTGACCTGAATTCGGCCCAGGGCCATATCGTTTTTACGGGCAAACTGACGCATGTGATTGATGATTCTCGAGGCCCGGTCGGTATTGTTATCGATTTTAAATAACATGGTGGAAAGGGTTTTGGGATCGATTTCTTTCTTGCTATCTATTTTTTTTATACAGAAACTGCTTGCCGTTTTTATGACCGAAAGCGGTTGGTTGAGCTCATGGGCAATACCGGTCGCCATCTCTCCCAGGGTAGCCATCTTACTGGCCTGTATGAGCTGTTGCTCGGCTTCAAGCCGCTGGGTGATATCGCTGGTGGTAACCAGCAGGACCTTTTTGCCCGGGTAATCGGACGGTGATACCCTGATATTGACCACCAGGGATTTGCCATCCTTGTTTAGATGTTTTATTTGATTTAATACGGTTGAAGTTCTCATCTCCGATGCATAAAAACCTTTGGCGGAACTTTCAAAGAGATCCAGAAAGGAGCGGGCAATTAAATCATCTTTGCTGTATCCGTAGTCTGCTGTCACACTTTCGTTGCAGTCAATGATCTCAAGGGTTTCCCAATCTAAAACAAACACCGGGTTGGGCATGTGGTTAAAAATGTCGCGATATTTTTTCTCTGATTTCCTCAGCTCATCTTCGAGTTGACGATTATGCGTAATATCAAGGCTCATCTCCATGGCCGCAACAATCTCACCGGCATCATTTTTAATCGGTGAGGTTCTGACGATCCAGCAAACGGTTGATCCATCCCTGTTTATTCCGGTTTCCTCTCCAATATGGGGCAGACCGTCAGCAAATGTCCTTTCAACCGGACAATCCTCACATTTTTGACTGCGTCCTTTATAGGCGTGAAAACAGTAATCACCGGGTTGCGGCTCAAACTTCAGCGCAAACTCCCGATTGTACCGCAGCAATCTCAAATTTCTGTCCTGAACCGTGATCAAGCAAGGTACGCGTTCAAACAGCGTCTGGTACTCATCCCTTTGCTTGTTGAGCTCGGCCTGCTTTTGCCCGATTTCTTGGCCCATTTGGTTAATGGCCAGCGCCAGCTGCCCCATTTCATCATCTCGCGTGATTTCAACTTTGCTGGTGTATTCTCCCTTGGCCATGCGCCGGGTGCCGGCGATGAGCTCTTTTATGGGCCGATTGATGAATCGTAAAACGAATAAAAAAATAATCGTGGCGGTTACCAGAAAAACAAAGCCTGCCAACCCGATGATTCGCTTCTTGGCAAGGGCAATCTCCTTGTCGGATTGCTGCAGGGAAACCACCACATCGAGGGCTCCCAGCACCTTTTTCCCCTCGGGGTGGACGTGACAGGCGTCGCTCGAACAACCCGGTTCATTGCAAATTGGACTGATGATTCCCAGCAGGCGGTAGCCTTCGGGGGAGTTAAAAATACGGGTTCTATCGTCGAGATCGATTTCAGTCAGCGGGGGATCGGACCGATGACAGATATCGCAGGCTTCGGCCTTGATATTGGTCACCCGGTCGACCTCTGCGGTTTTGTTTGAAAATTTTATCCGACCGTTTTTATTGTAAATGCGTATATTTTCAATTTTCGGCTGCTTGCTGATATTCCGGATAATCTGGTTGATGTCGTCCCTCGAATTGAGCATCATCGCAAAATGAGCGCCGAGTTTGATGGTATTGGTTAGCTGGTCCGCACCGGATACAATATTATCCATGAGGTCTTTTTTCTGGTAATTAATATTGTAGTAGGACCAGGAAAAGATGGTCAGAAACAGCATCATTCCCACTATGAAGATGAGCTTCAGGACCATGCGGCGTCGTATATTTTTAAAAACTTTAAACATCATTTCCCACCGGCTGATTTATGGATGGGTAGCAGGCCTGCACCAAAAAACTGCGGGCATCTAACATACCGGTTACTTCCGATGCATCAGCAGATCTTTATGGAACCACTGCGGCGACACGCCTATCTGAATGCAGCCTGTCGAAGATTTTTTTCGATACCGCAAGATTCAAGTCAAGCCGCAGATCGCCGGGTGCCAGATCCATCGCCATTCCCAAGAGCTGCGGGAGATAGACAATTGTGGTGCTGAGGTCTTCTTTTAACATGCGGGATATCTTGCGCTGGTAGGCTTCCAGATTCATCTGACACATGGGACATACCGTAACGATGGCATCGGCTCCCTTGGCCCCTTTCAATATCGCCGCCACCAGTTCGAGACCGACCTCGGCTTCAGTGTTCATGTGGCTGGCACCACAGCATTTCGTACTCATTTTCCAGGGATATATCGCTGCGCCGGTAGCCTCAATCAACGCATCCATCGAATGGGGATCCTCGGGGTCATCAAAAATAACATACGGTCGGAGGGCCTGGCAGCCATAGTACGGTGCAATGCTAAGATCCTCCAGAGGTTTTTTCACCCCAGCCTGAATTTTTTCCGGTCCCACATCGTTTACAATTACATCGAGGAGATGTCGCACGTGAACTTGACCGGTTAAGCGAAGTTGATTTTCCTGTAAGATTTCGTTTATTTTTTCCAGCAATGCCGCATCTTTGCGGATTTTTTCTTCAATTTTTTTCAGATTCAGATAGCAGGCGCTGCAGGGCACCAGGATATCTTCAGCCGCGTCCATACTTTCAGCCAGGGCTAAATTGCGGGCCGGAAGCGCCAAAGACAAATAATAATTTGTGGCTTCAGCCGCACTGGCACCGCAGCAAGTCCAGTCATCGATTTCTACAAGATCCGCGCCGACTGCCGACATAAGGGCCCGGGTGGAAAGATTGTATTCAAGGGCCGTACCCTCGAGGGAACATCCCGGATAATAAAGGTATTTCATGGGGAAACCTCCAGTTCCGCAGCTTTTCGAAAGATCGCATCCAAAGTGCCTTTTCCTTTTGAGGGGATCTGAATCGAGACTTTCCCCTTGCGCATGAGCTTCATACCGAGCGGGGCAAAACGAAAAGGGAGCCAGGGATTTTTCATGGTCGCAAAATAAAGCGTCATAAATTCCATCTCTCTGACACGTCCATGGCGGCGCACGCTCCCCATAAAATTTTTATAAAAAAGATTGTTGGGTTTATTTATCGGCAGATCCTCTCTGGCGCCGATTTGCTTGAGCGCCGACATGGCTTCGGTCAGCAGCAGTCCGCGCGGGCACCGCAGCGTGCAGAAATAACAGGCCGAACACAGGCCAAATGTCTTGCTGTTGAAAATTTCGTCCTTTTGCCCCATGAGAACCATGCGCCACAAGCGGCGCGGTGTAAAGTCCATGGCATAGGCATTGGGACAGGAGCCGGTACAAGTCCCGCACTGAATGCAGGACTGAACCAATTTCTTAACCACCGCCAGAGGATCCGAGGCAGCTGCCTCTTTCTTTTCAATATCCGTTTGTGCGGGTTGGTGCATTAAGCATCTCCTTTTTTGTTTTTTATTTCAGGGGTCGGGGTGTTTTTTTCTTGCCATACAAATCCCGCCGGGGCGGGATTGCAAGTGCACCGCATAAAGCACTTACGTGCTTTTGTCTTTCTCTGCTTACAGCGGAGAAAGACTACCATCCCGTGCTGGGCACGGTCTGGTCGTTGACGCCACGGCGAGATGCCGGGTTGTTGTGTGCCAAGCCTGACAATGGATTCATTTTCATTCAAATTTCCCTTCACCCTCCGGGCCACAAGCCGGACCAGGTATGCAGCGATTTAGTCAAAGGTCCCCACAAGGGCTGCATCAATAACTTCGAGCATCTGCTGTTCCGGAAACCCCTCAAGATATGAAGCACCATTCGGACAGGCTACCGCGCAGGAACCGCATCCCTGGCACCTGACGGGATTGACCAGGATTTTTTCCATGTCGATGTCAAGGCTGCGTGCCTCATAGGGGCAAGCTTCGATACATCGCTGGCACAAACTGCAAAGGCTATGATGAACTTTGGCCACTATTTTGCCCGCAGCAAGACGTTCCCTGACGAGGATTCGCAACGATCGTTGAGCTGCCGCCTCTGCAGTGGCAACCGACTCGGCGATTGAGCGCGGAGAATGCGCCAGGCCGCAGGCAAATATCCCTTCGGCAAGGGAGTCTACAGGTCTCCATTTGGATTCGGCTTCCTGAAAGAATCCGTCCGGATCAACGGCCGCCCCGTAACCTGATGCCAGCTCTTGCGGCAGATTCGGCAAAATACCGGTGGCCAGTACAACCAGATCGGCATCGATTTTGATTTTTTTTCCGATGATGAGCTCGTCAACGATGACTTGAACCGAACCGTCTGCGACTTGAACCCGGGGTTTATTGTCTTTTTGGTACTGAATGAAACATACGCCGGCTTTGCGGGCCTCAGTATAATAAGTCTCGGTAAAACCGTAACTCATCATGTCACGGTAAAGGATATAAACGGCGATATTGGGGTTTTGCTCTTTAAGATACAGGGCGTTTTTCAAAGCTGAGACACAGCAGACCCGGCTGCAATAATTTTTGGGTTCTTCCCGAGAGTCGACACACTGAATCATGACCACTGTTTTCAGATTTTCGGGTTCAACAATCTTGTCGTTGAGTTTCTCCTGCAGTTCTTTTTGGGTGATAATAGCATCACTCGTACCGTAGCCATATGAGGTTGTCGTCGCTTCCGAGCCACCGGTGGCCAAAATGGTCACCCCATGCTCAATCGTTTGGACGCCGGATTCCTTGTTTTCGATGGTGGACATAAACTGACCGACCTGTCCATATGCCCCCATCACCTGGGTTTGAGAATGAACCTGAATAAGGGGATTTTTTTCTACCTTTTGAAGGGTTTCCTCAAGTAGATTGCGGATGGAATGTCCTTCGATGGTTTTTTCAATCCAGTTGAGATTTCCCCCCAGCTTCTCGCTTTGCTCAACCAAATCCACTTGAAACCCATGGTCGGCAATGGCAAGCGCGGCTGTCATACCGGCAATTCCACCCCCCACCACCAAAGCTCGCTGCTGAACCTGAATAGTATCAATCGGTGTCGGATCAACCCGCTTCAGTCTGGCAACACCCATTTCGAGAGCACTTTTCATCAAATTGGCCACAGCCTCTGAATCGGTTTTTTCTTGAACGTCTGAAGCGGAAAACACCGGGGCGCGGATATCGACGACATCTATGAGCTTTGGATCAAGCTCCAATCGCAGTCCCAGTTCCTTGATTTGACGTGCATGCACATAGGGCAGACAAGCTCCGATCAGAAGTCGATTGGGGTTGTGTTTCTCGAATACCTCCACAAGGGCTTGCCACCCTTGTTGAGTGCAGGCCTGATCAAGAAAATCAACATGGGTCACAGCAGGATCGACCATCAGCGCATCGATCAATTCCTGATTGTCTAAATAGGCGGAAAGCTTCTCACCACAGGTGCACACAGCCACCAGAATTCGAGGCGCTTGCCGCACGACATCGGCATCTGGCGAAACCGTCTCGGATTGAGGTGCCAAGCCGCCACCGGCTGCATGGATCACGCGGGATGCATTCATTGCTGCCGCTGAAGCCTGGGTCACCGAATCACTGATGTCTTTTAAACCGGAGAAGGCGCCGCCGATGACAATACCCTCCTGACTTGTACGATTCAACGAGAAGGGTTCGGTTTGCACAAATCCCCAGGGGTTGCAGGCAATCCCCAACATATCGGCCAACTGTGCGGTGCCGGCTGCAGGCCTTTGGCCCACGGCCAGCACAACCATGTCGAAGTTTTCTTCATGGGGTTTGCCGGAAATATCGACGTGGCCAACAATCAGGTCTCCCGTTTTACGGTCCGGGATGACAGAGTGCACCCGACTCCGCTCGAAACGCACCCCGTGAACGTTCTGGGCCTGATCCCGATAGCGCTGGTAGGTTTTGCCGAAGGTGCGCATGTCCATGTAAAAAAGCGTCGTTTCGAGTTTGCCATTGGTCTTTTCCTTAGCCAGCAGGGCTTCTTTGATGGCGAACATGCAACAAATATTTGAACAAAAGTCGGCTTCCAGTTGCAGATCCCGTGATCCAACACATTGGATCCATGCCACTTTGCGAATCGGTTTGCCGTCTGACAGCCTCACGAGCTTTCCCTGGCAGGGACCGGTACCGCTGAAAATCCGTTCAAATTCAAGGCTTGTGACAACATTGGCAAGGGCCCTGTAACCAAATGTATTCTTACCATCGGCAGGATCGAAATACGATGTACCCCCACTGAGAACCAGAGCCCCTACTTCTATCTGGCGCGCTTGGGCCAACTCGAGGTCTTCGTACAACCGGAGCACCATTGGAATGAGCGTCTCCTCTTCAAACGGTTTGATGAGGTAATCCAAGGCACCGATCTTCATGGCCTCCACGGCCGTCTCCACGGTGGCATAGGCGGTCATCATGACCACAGTGAGTTCGGGGTAATCTGCTTTGGCCTTTTGCAGAACCTCAACACCGTCCATTCCGGGCATCTTGATATCGGTAAGCATTAAATGGCAGGTCAGTTCCGCCAGTTTTTCTAATGCCTGGGGGCCGGATTCGGCCGTTTCCACGGTATAGCCCTCCTCCTCCAGTATCTCTTTAAGGGAGTCCCGCACAATCAATTCATCATCCACCACCAGGATGCGAAATTTTTTTCGCTCTTCCTGGGACAATTGAATTGCCTGCGTCGGGCAAATTTCTTCACAGGCACCGCAACGCGTGCAGGCGGCGGTATCAATAATATAGGTGTTGGGAATATTGTGCGGCACCGGTAGATAAATTGCCTTATGTGACCCCAAACCTTCATTGAAAGCATCCGGGACATCGACCGGACATACGGCCACGCATCGACCGCATCCGATACATCGCTCCGCATCGACCCATTTGGGTTTTTGGCGAAGGGTCACCAGAAAATGACCCGGCTGTCCTTCGACAGCGAGCAATTCTGTTGAAAGAAGAATATCAATGTTTTCGTGGAAAAGTCCTTTACGCAGGCAATACTGGGAAGAGGCATCCCGATCCACCAGGGGCAGCATCTTACACATGCCGCAGCGATCGTTCGGAAACTGATAATCGAGCTGACTCAGCACCCCGCCGATGTGCGGCGATCGATCGATTAAGGTGACGCCATAGCCGGTTTCGGCCAGATCCAGAGCAGCCCGGATTCCACTTATGCCAGCGCCCACAACCATAGCGGTGCCGATCTTCCTTGTCATAAGACCTCCCTTGTTGGGTTGACCGGTTAACCTGTTTGCCGGTTAACCGGTTTCTCTGTATCAGGCGTTGAGCAACTTCCTATCGACGATTTGTTGTCGAGCTCAGACACCCTGTTGTTTATTGGGTTTAAAAAAAGCGTTACGAGTTGCGCGTTGTGCGTTGCATGTTAAAAAATGGTAACCATCCTATTTAAGGCTCTTAACCCCCGCCCGCCTCGCCTGAGCGGCTCGCGATGGCGGGCAGGCGTAACGCGGAACGCGCGACCGTCCGCTACGCCCTGATATGTTACTCTTCGCTACGGCTTGCCCTGGTTTTAAAATCATAATGCCGATTCCGGGTGAAAGACATTGACCTCTTTGAGGTCATCCCCCAGGTATTCGCGTTCATTGGGTCCCAGGATCCCCAGCGACAGACAGATCAAGGTCCACAGATGAACCACCTGATAGCCGCCCCCATAATGCTCGCTGAGTTCGTGGATCTGGGAATGACAGTTGTGACAGGCGGCAATGCAGTAATCGGCACCGGTGGCCATAATCTGATTGTTTTTAAACAACCCGTACTGCAGACGCTGCTCTTTATAGCCGGACTGCAGAAAACCGCCGCCGCCGCCACAGCAATAATTGTTGCTGCGGTTGGGATGCATCTCGATAAAATTTTCTTCTCCCACCAGAGATGTAACCACAAAGCGCAAATCCTCGGCAATGGGGTCCCCGTAACTTTTGCGCACGATCTGACACGGATCCTGCACCGTAAACTTGATTTTTAGATCTTTGTTCCACTCGGCGTTGACTTTCAGTTTGCCCTGCCGGATCCATCGGGCATAATATTCGTAGATGTTTTTGACCTCGAACTTGTGTTCGATGTTG
>JASFTQ010000164.1:0-10184 GCA_050053515.1 Desulfobacterales bacterium
CCATAGCAATCGCAAAGTTACGGTCGGTGGTGTCGCCCGGTTGAACATTGATAATTCTTGTTTTTCGGCCTTCGTGGACCGGGCGGGCAAGGGTGGCTGTAATCTTAAATTCATTCTGCCGCAGGACATCGGGGATCTTACGGATGACCGCCAGATCGACATCGAGGCGATGCTCATCATGATTCGCCTTCAGATGGCTGACAAGGCGGGTGACATCCGCCAGATTGTCTTGAGTGTTCGGTTCGGGCAGCTCTAGATATATTTTTTCAACCGGGGGAACAAAAAGACCCTTTTCCTTTAACTCTTCGAGGTCCATTTCCTGGATGCGGGCCTTGCACCTGGGGGTCATCTGTAAGTTCAGCACACCGGCATCGACTTCCGATTCTATCGGTATTCTCACCACAACATCGCTTTTGACCCTGCTCTGACAGGCCAAACGATAGCCTTTGTTCTGATCCTCGGTGTTCAGCTTTTCAGAAACTCCACCCTCGACCTTACCCTCTTCCACAATCACCCGGCACTTACCGCATACCCCCTCTCCACCGCAGGAGGCATTCACATGAACACCGGCCTCCAGTGCGGCTCGGTTGAGTGTTTCGCCCTCTGCAACCTTGATTTCCTTGTCGTGCGGCAAAAATCGTACGGTGTACATGGTCATGATAATCCTTCCTCATCTAATGCATGGTCAGATTTAGCCGGCAACCGGCGCGCAACGATATTCGGTGGTTATTTAATCAAACCTGCAACTCAACAGCAGCATATCATCTTCAAACTTCGTATCCACCTTGTAAGGGATGGTGTTAAACAGCTTGATCATTGCCTGGTTCCGAGGTGAGGTATAGGCATAAAGCCCGCTGATACCGTTCTCCCTTGCGGTCATACACAATTTATGCATTAAAATTTTGCCGAGCCCCTGGCCTTGATATTCCTTACTGACCGAAAAAGCAATTTCGGCCATATTGTTGGCCGGATCAAGCAGGTACTCCCCAATTCCGACGACTCTGCCGAAACCGAACTCGCCGACGACAGCCAACATGGTGAGATTTTTGATATAATCGATCTGAGATACGCCTTCGACTTCATCCCGTACAAAGCTGGTCTTTTCATGAAAAAATCTTGCGATAACATCGTTTTTGTCCAGATTATAGAAATGCTCCTGGATTCTTCTGGCATCAACCGGTTTTGCCGGTCTAATGACCACCGCCTCACCATTGACTTTTTGAATTTCTTCGAGCTTAACGGGATAAACCCCGTGTATGGACTCCGATACCGTGCGATCGGTACTCAGCAAACCCATTCTTTTGGCTTGTGCAAAGAGCTCATCACGGAATTTAGGATGGGCGATACTGATCATGGCCATGGCCCTTTCCTGGAGACTTTTGCCAAACAAATTCACCGCACCATATTCGGTGACCACATAATAAACATCACCGCGGGGCACGACAACGGCGGTATCACTGATCATCGGTACGATATGACTTGTTTTCTCGTCTCGGGATGTTGATGTCAGCAAAATAATAGATTTTCCGTTTTCAGCCTGGGCCGATCCCCTCACGAAATCCAGCATGCCGGTTACACCGGAAAAATGATTGACCGGCAATGCATCCGCCGTGACCTGACCGGTGAGATCCATCGTCATCGCCACATTCATGGACACCATTTTTTTGTGGCGGGAAATAACCGTGGGATCGTTGACATAGTCGGAAGGATGAAATTCAATACCCGGATTGTCGTGCAAGAATTCATATAACATTTGACTTCCGATGGCCGTGCTGGCCACCAATTTTCCGTCATTGAATCCCTTTTTACGGTTTGTTATCACGCCTTTTGACACAAGATGCATGATATCATCTGTCACATACTGAGTGTGAATACCCAGATCGTTCTTATCCGACAACGCCAGAAGCACGGCCTGAGGTGTCGTGCCAAGTCCAATCTGTATCGTTGATCCATCCTCAATCAAACGGGCTATTTGCTGGGCAATGAGATTGGCGGACGCTGATTCCGGCGGTTGCCCGATGGTAAGCAGCGCCTCTTCATACTCGACGATCACATCCACATCGTCAACATGAATAAAACTTCGGCCGAGGACCCTGGGCATTTTTGAGTTTACCTGAGCGACGACGAGATCGGCCGATGACGCGGCGGCCAGAGTAATGTCAACCGACACCCCCAAACTCATCCAGCCAAAATCATCCGGCGGGGTTACCTGTATCAGGGCCACATGGATCGGCATCAGCCGACTCTTAAACAGGCGGGGAATGGCGGAGAGATTAAGCGGTGTGATAAAACGGCTGTTTCTCGCAATTCCTTTGGGTTTGGCCGAACCCAGATAAAAAGATCGAATGTTAAGCGCCTGGTCCTTTGTTTTGGCCGCGATCAAGGTCAGCGGTGCGCTTTCAAGGGCCAGAAGGCGCACAATTTCAAGGTCCGTTAATCTCTCGGTGGCATCGCACAGTGCCCGAACCAGATGCTGGGGTTCCCCGCAAGAAGATCCGATAAAAACTCTCTGTCCCGCTTTGATTAATTTCAGCGCTTCTGGGGCACTCCGCTTCATCTCCACATATTTATCCGCCCAGTAGGCTATTTTAGCCATGATATCACCTTCGGTTTCAAACGGTTACGGTTTGCATGGGGGCTAATCCAGAAATGCTCGGGCGTGGGGGCAGCAGCCGAGTATTTAGGCTCTTAATAATTATTTCTGTGCTTTTTGTGGCAAAATATTTTTATTGAGCCGGATAACCATTTGAGAAACTCAAATCCGAATATCGAATATCGAAATTCGAAACAAGCTCGAATTACCAAAATTCAAATGACCCAAACAGAATCATTACTTGGATGATGTCGCATGCCGCTATTGTTTTGGTCATCGGGACACCCGCCCTGTGGAATGCCGCCTGTTGGCGGCCCTCCTTCGGAGGATTCCACAGGGTGAAGATTTAGGATTTGTTTCGGACTTCGTGCTTCGGATTTCGAATTTGCCGGACAAAATCAACCACTAAACACTAAAACCTGTTTGGTTCCGGCTTGTCCGGGTTAGGGCTTTAAATTATAATTTTCATCCTGTCCCAGTTCTATTTCTTTAACTTCTGCCGCTTCGATCAACTCGACCGTGTCGTTATCCGGTACTTCCTGGACCTTGAGCAGCTTTCGCTCGATGGCTCGGGTTCGCACCTCGGCTTTGTCAATGGTGTTGCTGGCTTCCTGAAGTTTCTTTTTGGTTTTAGCCAAAACGTCGCCGAATTTTCCAAATTCCGTCTTCACCACCCCCAGCAATTCCCAGACCTCACTGGAGCGTTTCTCTATGGCAAGGGTTCTGAAACCCATTTGCAGGCTGTTCAACAAAGCGGCAAGGGTGGTGGGGCCGGTGACCACGATGCGATATTCGCGCTGCAGAAAATCACAAAGACCGGGTCTGCGCAGGATCTCGGCGTACAGTCCTTCCACCGGCAAAAACATTATCCCGAAATCCGTCGTATTGGGCGGATCGATGTATTTTTCCTTTATATACTTGGCTTCCAATTTGACCCGGGTCTCTAAATTTTTTATCGACTTTTCGGCCAGCTCTTTATCGGCTGCCTCCTGGGCGTCGATCAATCGCTGATAATCCTCCTGGGGGAATTTTGAGTCAATGGGCATCCAAACGACGCGTTCTTTCTCGTCATCCTGACCCGGCAGTTTTATGGCAAATTCAACCCGCTCATCGCTGTTTTTTTTAGTCACCACGTTCACTTCATATTGATCGGGCGTTAAAATCTGCTCGAGGATGCTGCTCAGCCGAATTTCACCCCAAGTTCCGCGTGTTTTAACATTGGTCAAAACCCGTTTCAGATCCCCGACGCCGGTGGCCAGGGTTCGCATTTCACCCAAGCCTTTGTACACCTGTTCCAAGCGTTCACTGACCTGTTTGAATGACTCACCCAGACGCCTCTCCAAGGTCGACTGAAGCTTTTCATCCACCGTGGCCCGCATTTGCTCAAGTTTTTTGCTGTTATCCTCCCGCAAATTCCGTAACTGCCGCTCCATGGTGTGGCGTATGGCCTCAAAATTCTTTTCGTGAAGTTTGGTCACATCGACCAACATTTTCAGCAGGGAGTCACTTGAATTCCTCATGGATTTCCCGAGTTCTTCCCGGGCTTGCTGGGCATTGAGTGTGGCTTCCCGACGATTGCGGGCGATCTCGTCTTTAATCGTATCCTCGGTGGCTTTTTGTTTAATATCCAAAGCCGTGATTTTATCTTGAATCTGAGTTAATTCATCGCCGGATTTTCTTCTCCACAAAATGATCAAAAGTATGAAAGAACACAGCGAAAAAACAATCAAGATGCCGAAGAATATGTCATTCATAACGGTCTCCCAAGGCACGTTTTGGCGTCAGCCTGCTCATTCGCAACGCCCCTATTGCATTCAAACAGTGCGCGATTTCACCCCTGATAATTCATTCAGCTAACATCTGGGTAAAAACGCCCCTATCTCAAAAATAATTAACTAGCTGAAATGAATAAATATTTTATATTATTCTTCACCGATTATAAAAAATGACACTCTAGGCGTCAAGCACGAAAAAATTTCGTTCGTATCACTTCTGGGTTGAGCGCTCAAAGCAATTTCCGTGCGCTCGTCTGCTTGACAGGTGGCATTATCTGGGCAACATTTAAGGTCCTGCTGTCAATGTATTTTTCAAAGGAGCCTTTTACCATATGCCGGAGTTACCTGAAGTACAAACCCTGGTTGCCGACCTGATCGCAGCCGGTTTCATCGGCCAAAGAATTACAGCCGCCAGGGTTTACTGGCCGCGGAGCATTGCGGAGCCTTCAGCGAAAAATTTTTGCAGACGCCTCAAAGGAAAAATCATTCGGCAAATTTGGCGCCGCGGGAAATATATCGTCATCGATCTCTCCGCCGGATATCACCTCCTGATTCATCTTCGCATGACCGGGCGTCTCCATCTGGTTTCAGCCCAGCTGCCGTTGTCAAAACACGAGCACATAACCTTGAGCCTGGGCAACAGGTTGCAACTGCGCTTCCACGACACCCGCAAGTTTGGTCGTATGTTTCTGGTCAACGATTTCGCACCGATTCTGAACCCTCTCGGGCCCGAACCGCTGACGCCGGCGTTCACGGTCAAAATTTTAGCCGAGCGCTTAGGATCCAGAAACCGTGTGATCAAACCCTTATTGCTGGATCAGACATGTATTGCCGGCCTTGGCAACATCTACGTGGACGAAGCCCTGTGGGAGGCACGAATTCATCCTTGCCGAATGGCATCCAGTCTCTGCGATACGGAGATCAGGTCCCTGCACCGGGCGATCCCGAAAGTGTTAAAACGCGGTCTGAAAAATCTAGGCACAACTCTTGGAACGGGCAAAGCGAATTTCTATTCGGTTGCTCGGCACAGCGGTCGCAATCAGCAACAGCTGAAGGTTTTTCGGCGTACGGGTTTGCCCTGCCCCCGCTGTAAAACCCATGTCGAACGCATCATCGTGGGCCAACGCAGCACGCATCTCTGCCCGAAATGCCAAAAAATTTAGTTTTGCCCGATCTGTCCAAAACTTTACTTAATTTACATTAATTTTACATTGACATTTACATTTTGTTGCGTTACCCTATTATATCATTTAACAGGGAGAATTGCCGTGCAACCGAATCTAACACCAAAGCAACAACGATTTCTCAGGTACCTGGAACGTGAATTCAACCGAAGCGGAAAAACCCCCAGTTTGCGACAAGCGGCCTTTGATATGGGCGTAAGCCATGCCGCGGTGTCTCAACTGATTAAAGCTCTCGAGGAGAAAGGGACGGTCAAACGCGAGGGACGCTACAGCCGCACTGTTCATCTGCTGAATCGGGCCCGGCAAACGGCAGGTAGCATGCGCTGGATAGAGGTGCCCATCATCGGGAAAATCGCCGCCGGTCTGCCATTGTACGCTCAACAGGAGTGGGACGGCAGCGTCGTGGTTGATGCGAACATGTACCGGGGTTCAAACCTGTTTGCACTTCGGGTGAGGGGCGACTCCATGAAGGGGGCGGCCATTCTGGAAGGAGATCTGGTGATTTGTGAGCCGCGTCAATACGCCGAAAACGGGGAAATCATCGTCGCCCTGATCCACCAGGAAGAGGCCACCGTTAAACGCTTTTTTCACCGCAAGTCACACATCGAGTTGCGGCCCGAAAATCCGGTGCACCGACCGATGACATACGCCTTTAGCGAAGTCCTGATTCAGGGCAAGGTCGTGGGTGTCCAGCGGGGCCCGACAGGGATTACTTAGAGTGATCTCAAAATCGACAGAAAGCCGACGGCTCTCTTCGTCCTGCCGCCTGTTTGTCGGTACCAGCGGTTATCTCCATACCGAGTGGGTCGAGGCTGGATTCTACCCGTCCGGTACGCCGCCGAGTAAAATGCTGGCCGTGTATACCCGGCAATTTTCGGTTCTCGAACTCAACTACACCTGGTATCAGATGCCCAGGGCTGAAATGATTGAGCGGCAACGTCGACAAGCGCCGCCGGGGTTTTTATTTGCCGCCAAATTGACCCGCACCCTCACCCACGAAATCGACATCCACCGCTGGCCCGTTCACGCAGCGGATTACCGGGGCGGAATGGCACCCCTTGTCCAGGCCGGACAGTTAACGGCCGTTTTGATCCAACTGCCGCCTGCGTTCGACCGGACACCACGGCACCGCGAGCACCTGTCGGCCCTGATCGATACGCTTCACGGCTTGCCTTTGGCCGTCGAGTTTCGCCATCGCTCTTGGGCAAATGACCGTGTGTTTGCCGAGTTGGAAAAGCGCCGGATTACGTTAGTCGCCGTTGACGGGCCGGATTTGCCGGATCTTTTTCCGCCCCTGGCGCTGGTAACCAACCCGGATCTGTTTTATGTCCGTTTTCACGGTCGCAGCCGCAGCGGATGGCGCGCAGGAAAAATGCAACATCAATTTAACTACAACTATTCCGACGAGGAATTGCACGAGTGGGTCGAGGGAAAAATTGAACCCATGAACAGCCGTGCTCACAGCGGCATCGTTTTTTTCAACAACCATGTCCGGGCCCAGGCACCGCAAAACGCATTGCGGATGATGGATTTGTTGAAGGAAAAAGGGATGTTCGTGGTATCTCCGAACCATACGAAAAAAACATTTAAACCGGTTGAATAAAATCCGAAATTCGAATCTCGAAATTCGAAACAATTTCAAATACCAAATGACCGAAATTTAAAACCCGTGGACATTTGAATTTGAGATTTTGGATTTGCTTCGTATTTCGGATTTCGTGCTTCGAATTTATGATCGAGTAAGACTGCAAATTCAACAAGAGACTAGCTAAACGGTACATAAATTCCAAAGCAGATATCAAACCTGATCGCTATGCCTGAACGTTCCATCATACACATCAATGTCGCTGATTTTGCGGTGGCTGTTGAGCGTGTGCTGGACAGCCGGTTGCGGAGGCGTCCGGTGATTATTGCGCCCGAGGGCGCCGTACGTGCTGTGGTATATGATATGAGCGAGGAAGCCTACCAAAGCGGTGTACGTAAAGGAATGGCCCTGCGGCGGGCCTTGCGCTTTTGTCGGGATGCCGCGGTGCTGCCGCCCCACCCCGACCGTTACGAGCGTGCCATGGCCGAGCTTCTCAAATACACATTGCCGTATTCCCCTCGCATCGAAATGACGGATCACAATGGGCACCTGTTTATCGATGCCACCGGAACCGGCCGGCTGTTCGGCCCGCCGCCCGATCTGGCCTCACGCATCCGTCGGTCCGTGCAAACCGATCTGGGTTTTAACCCCATCTGGTCCGTCGCCCCCAATAAGCTCCTGGCAAAAGTGGCCTCCCGCATAGTCAAACCGGTGGGCGAATACATCGTCAAAGCGGGTGAAGAAACGACTTTTCTGAGTCCACTGCCTGTTTATCTTGTTCCCGGCATCGAACAGGATGACGTGACCCGCTTGGGTGAGTTCAATCTCACCCGCGTCGCCCATGTCATTGGTCTCTCCCAGACGCAGCTGGAAGTTGTGTTCGGCAGCCGCAGTCCCAGCCTGTATAACGCCGTACACGGCATTGATCCGTCTCCGGTTTCGCCTGTCGGGCAGAAACAGCCGACTGTCAGCGTTGATCATGTCTTTGGCAACGACACCAACGATGCAGCGACCGTAAAAAGCACGTTGTACCGGCTCATCGAAAAAGCCGGGGCCGATCTACGGCAGCGGCGGCTGGCGGCCAGACGCATCGGCCTCGTTCTCGATTATTCCGACGGGGGTCGGATTGTCCGCCAAGCCGCTGCCAAACCGGCCACCGCCAATGATGTTCGCTTGTTTGCTGCAGCAAAGCTGGCCCTTAAACGCGCCTGGACCCGCCGCGTCCGGATCCGAGGCCTGCGGTTGATTTGTGACCGCCTGACATATCCGCCCGCCCAGCGGGAGCTCTTTGCCGAACGTGAAAACAAAAAAGCTGCCGGCGATAATCTGCTCCGAACCCTGGACGCCATTCGTCGTCGCTTCGGGCCGGATGCCATCCGCGTCGGCCGAACATTGGCAGCATGGCGTCCGCTTTCAGCGGCCGAAATCCGAAACTCGAATATCGAAATTCGAAAAAAATTCTAAGCACGAATGTTCTAATGACAAAAAATTTTGTTTTGAATTTTGGTCATTTGTATTTGTTTCGTGCTTCGGCCTGCCCTGGCGCAAAAGCTGAAAGCTGGCAGTGATTGGTATGAAGTTACAAAAACTTCAATAATAAATTTTATTTAATTGTAATCCAGGTCTGGGCCAGGGATTTCGGATTTCGAATTTTTTAAAAATTTCGCAGAATGTCGGCTAACAAAATTGCCGTCCAAAAACACTATGATACCTCTAACCGTCAGATCCTACTATTCCCTAATGTGGGGGACGCGGTCCCCGCGAAAAATCTGCGCCGTTGCCAGACAGCTGGGCTACAATCGCCTGGCCCTGACGGATACCGATAATCTTTACGGTCTCTGGCCGTTTTTGAACGCTTGCGACGAAACGGGGCTTGGGCCGATCGTCGGCGCCGAACTGACGGACCCGGTCTCCGGAGCCCGGGCCGTTTGTCTGGTGGAAAACCAGGCCGGCTATCGCAATCTTTGCCGGCTGATCACCCGTCGCCACTCAACAGAAAACGGCACCTTTGATTTAAAATCGACCGTCCCCGACTATGCCCAGGGGCTGGTCATATTGACGCAATCCGCTGAGTTTTTGCGTGCCTGGTATGCGGCCGGGGTAACCGTTGCAGCGGCTGTGGCGCATCGGCCAAACGCGGCGGCGCTGCGATTGCATAAAACAGCGCAACACCTCCGTGTGCCAACAGTCGCCACACCCGGAAGCTTCTTTCTGATACCGGATGATCTGGGGGTCCACCGCGTGCTGCGCGCCATTGACCTCAACACATCCCTATCACGATTGACCCCCAAAAATACTGCCCCAACCGACGCCTGGTTGGCACCACCATCCGAATACCGCAACCGCTTCGATATTTTGCCGGAGGCGCTTCGCGCCACCGAAGAAATTGCCGAACGCCTGACGTTCATCGGGCCGCGGCATGACCTGGTACTGCCGCCCTGGATCGAATCACGGGGACAAACAGCCGAACAGCTCTTAAGAAGCGCCGCTTACGAGGGTGCCCGCCGGCGCTATGGAGACGATCTTTCCGAAACGGTTGTGGAACGGCTTGAACATGAATTGCGTATCATTGACAAGATGGAGTTTTGCTCGTATTTTCTCGTGGTTCAGAACATCGTGTCGCGCAGTCCCCGGATTTGCGGTCGCGGCAGCGGTGCGGCATCACTGGTAGCCTACTGTCTGGGAATCACCAATGTCTGCCCCATCAAGCATAACCTTTATTTCGAACGGTTTTTGAATCCGGGCCGCACCGATCCGCCCGACATTGACGTCGATTTTGCTTGGGACGAACGCGACGACGTGCTGCATTCCGTGCTGCAACAATACACCGGCCACGCCGCCTTGGTCTGTAATCATGTAACTTTTCGGCCCCGCATGGCCATCCGTGAAGTGGCCAAGGTTTACGGACTCACCGACCGCGAAATCGGCCAGGTTACCAAGCGCCTGCCCTGGTTCTGGAAGGTTGCCACTGAAAACGACGATTTGCTCGCCCATCTCAAAGAATTACCCGAGCTGGCGCAACTTGATTTTCCGGAACCCTGGCCCGA
>JASFTQ010000165.1:0-10100 GCA_050053515.1 Desulfobacterales bacterium
TCCTTTGCCCGGTCGGGGATGCCGATGTTTTTGCAGAAAAAATTAATCTGCTGGCGGAATCATCGAAACTCAGAGGGGAAATGGGTGACTATAATCGGGCCAAGGTCGAGAAATTCTTTACGGTAGAGCAAATGGTGGAGGCTTATAAAGCGTTGTTTGAAGAGGTGTTGAGGTCATAACCCAGCCTGATTGCAGGCTCGCCGCAGATCCGTCGCAAATCGGTCTTCATTTGGCGGTCCCACCTCTCCCATTGCGGGAACTCATCCGCAATATTGACGTTTAAGCGACGTTCTAATATGTTTTCAGGGACCTGATAGCCAAAAACCCGATCTGGAAATTTGGTTACGAAATTCAGAAGATTATTCAGATGGGTATACTTTTCTGCTGATCTGAATATATCTTCAAACTTAATGATAATCGCGTTGGGATCATCGGCCATCGCATCCAGCATGGTTTCATAAATCGTCTTCCAAGCCCAGCACAGTTTCTGAAAACGGTTAAACCGCGCCCACTCTTTTGCGTATGCGGCATCCTTGATCATCTGCGGATTTAACCTGCCCAGCTTCAACCTGCCGATCCAGTCTCTTTTGCCGTACATCGTGCCCCAGTCCATGTTCGATTTCACCCAGTCGCGGGGATCTCTGCTCACGCCAACGACCCTATAATTCTTATACACGCTTTGAATACCTTCGATTGCGCCGAACCAGCCGCTGTAAGCCTCAAAAATTAATTCCTGATCTATATCGTGATAATATTTTTCACGATGTTTTATCAGGGCCGCAACCAGTTGGGGTCGATCGAGTTTTTTGGCCAGATAATTTTGCGAAAGGTTGCGGATACCGGTTTTGCCCAATAATTTGCCCCACGCGAGCTGATACAATCCGAATTGTTTGACTTGCCGAAAGGATTTGAACTTGAAATCCATCAACACATCGGGTTCATGGGCCGAAAACGAATCATCCACCATGCGCGCGAGCAGGTCACCGAAAAATTTCGTCCCGGTTCTGCCGGCTGAAACAATAAATACAAAATATTTATCGGTAAAAACACCCATTAAAATTCATTTCAAAATTGCGCTGTGGTAGTGTTTATAAATTTCCGGCCAATTAAATCGCTCATTCACACATAAACGCACGTCTTCCCTTTTCAAATCCATTTTCCGTATTGCCAAGATAAAACCCTGCACGTCTCCTTCCTCGACAAGAACTCCTGTCCGGCCCTCAACCACGGCGTCCTTAATCCCTTGCAAATTGCTGGCGACGACCGGCAGCCCGCAACTGCCGGCTTCCAGCAAAGAGATGCCGAATCCTTCGATGTCGTTGCCTACCGTAATGTTAGGCATGACAAAGATATCCGCAGCATTGTAGAGCAGCCGCCGAATCTCTTCGGAAATCCGCCCAAGCATAAAGACCCGATTCTGAACATCAGCGTGCCGTATTTTCGACTGGATATTGTCGTACTCCGGTCCCTGCCCGCCGACGATATAGCAATAGCGCTGTTCGAGTCGTGGCACGACATGCTCAATGAACCAGGCGACGCCTTTTCTTTTGACCAGACGGCCAACCGTGATGAGAACAACTTTATCGCCCAGCGAGATACCGACGATCTCCTCAAGCCTGGACCGCAAAGCCTCAAACCCCGGCCCAAGATAAAGCTCTCCGGGATTAATACCATTGGGAATGACTCGGCACTTCCGCTGAGGGATACCCCTGCGGATGCACTCGTCCCGGGTAAATCGGCTGACACAAATGATTTTATCCAATCCGGACACGCACCGGGGTATGAGACCTTGATATAGCGGGTTGCCATAAGTAATGTCCAGGCCATGTATGCTGATAGTCACTTTGGCCCGGGTTGACGGTTTCAGCAAAACCCCGAGCGGGGCCAATAAACCGTCACAAAGATGTATGTTCCGAACAGAATGTCTCCAGCTGGTAAACAAGGCCGAAAAATAGCTGAATGGCAGAAACCAGACGAGGTGTAAATTCGATTGGGTTGAGACGATCTTGAAGACAGTGTCGTATTTTTCGAATTCTTTGATGAGATTATAACTGTAAGCCTCCAGACCGCCTATTTTGGGCGGATAATTTCTGGTGATAAATAGGATTTTTTGTTTCATTCACCACTAATAAACTTCATAAGTTGCGGGATTAAAAGACGGCCGGATTGAAATTTGACCCATGCCCCCCGAGAAAAAAACGTTTGTATCTCCTCTAAAAAGAGATTTCACTTATCTCTTTCGGATTTCCCTTGTTGCAGGATCGGCGTTTTGCGCCCTCTTCTTTCGAATCTCAATTGGCAAATTTGTTCCGAAATCAGGCTCATCATGAAAACGATTACCGACGAGACAAACAACAGGGCGCTCATATTCGTAAATCGACCCATACTGATATAGGAATAGATATAGCGGATCAGCCCCAATAAAAACATCAGAAAACTGACCGGGAGAAAAACCCTCATGGGAGAATAAAACGTGCTGATGCGGGTGATGATCATAAAAAAACGCACCCCATCTTGCAGCAGCCTGATATGACTGCTGCCCTTTTTTCGTTTGCCGACATTTATGGGGAGGTACGCCAGGGTTCTCCCGGTCCTTAAAACAGACAGCGTCAAAGTGGATGGATAGGAGTAAGTGTTCGGCAGCAGATATAAAAAACTACGGGCGACATCCGACTTGATGGCCCGGTATCCTGAAGTGAGATCCTTAACCGGAAACTTGGCGACATATGAAGCCAGCCAGTTATAGATTTTATTGCCGAAGGCCCGAATAAAGGATGATTGCCCCCCCGATAACCGAGCCCCGACAACCATGTCATATTCCGGAAAATATGCCAACATCTTGCTCATGTCCGCCGGGTCATGCTGTCCGTCCCCATCGATAAAGATCAGAATATCACCGGTGGCTGTTCTGATGCCGCTCTTGATGGCGGCCCCGTTGCCGATATTATACGGGTGGCTGTAAACCCTGGCTCCGGCTTCCTCGGCTGCGCTGACCGTATGGTCGGTGGATCCGTCATTAATGACGTTAACTTCGAAATCCGGATACAACTCTCGAATTCGTTTAACAACCTCGCCGATGGTGCGGGCTTCGTTATAGGCCGGTATAATAACGGAAACTTTTGGACTCGCCATAGTTTAGACACCCTTGCGAACTTTTTCCTAAATCATTTTGAGCGGTGTGCTTCACTCCGCCGTTACTGTTTGCCGATACGTCAAAAGTGTTTTTTGAAGGTCTTTATTTTCCGGTTGCAGGTCAATGGCCTTTTGCAAGGCTACTATAGCATCTTCGTGGCGAGACAAACGAGCCAGAAAATGAGCCAAGCGTTCCCACCCCGCTGCCCTTTCGGGCTCGAGCAGTGTTATTTTGGCCTGCAGCTGCAGACACGTTTTCAGAACCTCCGGTGTAATCGTCTGGCGGGTCAATAATCGAAAGTTAATCCAGTCGTTACAAAATCGTGTGTAACGCCTCCGCACGACCATACTTTGCGGATTTTCTTCCATCAGCCTTTCAAATACAACGATACCCTCATCCGCCGATGGTGCTTCAAAGGCTCTTTCAATTGCCCGCATAATCTCCAGGTTATGATTCAGATCAACTGACCGACCGTGCTGCCGCCACCAGTCATGCCAAGTCGTATGAGAATACCGCTGTTTCTCCGGGAAATCAATACCGGTGTAATAAGCGAGGTCTTTTGCGATTTCATTGTCGTAGTGTTCAAAGGTGTCAATCGATCGAAATTTCAATGTGTCGATCAAGGCCGGAATACCCTTCTTGACACCACTGAGGATCAGCGCCTTTGCAGCCATTCTTTTGACGTAGATACTTTCATCCCGCAGAGCCCTGGTCAGCACCTTGCGTACAGCCGGATCATCGGCGCAGCACTGAAGCCCAAGGGCCGCAAATGATCGAGCGGCCTCGTCTTTTTCCTGAATTGCCTGCAGTAAAGCTTTCTTGATTTTCTCATGGCTAACCGTATCGCTGCCGTTGGTATTACGCGCAAGGACACCGAGGGAGCGAACGGCTTCCCGGCGGCATTTTAATGAGGGGTCGTCAACGGCCAGGGCCATCAACACTTCAAGCACTTTTGGCGTGCCGATCCGACCAACGGCTCTTATGACTTGAACCCTTACCGTTTCGTTTTCTTCTGATAATGCCGCAGTCAGGGCCGTAAGCGCATTACTGACCCGCAGATCGCCCAGTGCCTTGGCCGCAAAAATTCTGACGAGCGGATCGGGGGCCTGCAACAAGGTTTCCAACGGTTTGGCATAATCTTGCTCTAACTGATCGTTCAAAATGACAGTGTCCAAAATTTCGATCAGATCCCGATTGAGTTCGCTGTCTCGCACAATAGATAATAGACGGATCAAGTCGGGTATGGCCGCTGCTCCCTGCCGGATGATTTTGCCGGATGCCCCGTATCTGACCAAAAGGTCCGGATGTGTTAAATTCATCCAATCATCGTTCAACCGGCTGTTGTTTAATGACGCATACAGCTTTTCTGCGGATAACAGACGGCTTTTAGCAACCGGAAGTGTTTTTTTGCCGACACCGGCGGCATCACGATACTCGGTGTCATAGCAGATGCCGTGATTAAGATATTTAAAATAGTGATTGTTTTGGCGGCCGTCTTTGTAGTAAAAATCATTGCCCCCCAGATCGAGAAGCATGGCATGGCTCCAGTTATGGGGCTCGACCGGGGGTATGACGCCACCGAGGCTTTCGGCCGTTTCCGCAGGGTTGGCAAAATAGCGGTCGCTGCCGCTGTATTCAAGCAGCATCCCCAAGGCTTTGGGCTTAAGCGCCGAGGCGTAAGAATTTTCCGCCAATTCCTGATAGATCGTCTCTTTATTGATTAAGGCCTGGCGCGATTTGCCGGCGGCATCAGCCGCTGCACCGATCAAGCCTTGGGCGTACTCTTCGCTGGGACCGTAAGTATCATCGCCTTCATAGTCCGCCAGAACAGCAATCGATCGATCCGATCCGACACCGCCGGTTTTTGTCTTGCCGAAATAAATATCATTGCCCTTGCGGTCGATCAAAATCCCGTTTGAAAGATGCACTGCAAAGCCGAGCCCGTATCCGTTTTTGGGCATATACTTGTCATTGCCGCCATGATCGACCAGGGCACCGATCGACATAAAATAGCTGCTTCCCATGCAGTTCCCGTTGGTGGAGAAATAAAAATCATTTCCGCCCCCATCACTCAGAAAACCGACACCACCGTAATAAGAAAACTGATGGTGCCAATCAGGCGATCGAATCGACAACCCGGCCCCTTGAACATGAGACCATTGATCCGGCACCAGGATGCCGCGGCTCTGATTTCTGTCGGCCAGAAATTTATCATTGCCTTTGCCATCGATCAGACTTCCGAATCCCATGGTAGAGCCGGCCCCCTGCCCCATACCATTTAAGATGTATCTGTCGTTGCCGGTCACATCCAGCAGCAGTCCGATGCCGAACAAGCCAAATCCCTGGCCCATCAGGCCCATGCGATAATAGTCCCGACCATTGAGATCCATTAAAATCCCGATGCCATACATCCCGCTTCCCTGGGACATATCCCCGGCCAAATATTTATCCTTGCCGGAAATATCCACCAGTATTCCCACCGACAGGCAGCCAAAACCCTGTCCGAATCGGCGATCGCCCCGGTCATAAATATCATTGCCGCCGGTGTCGATGGCCAGGGCCACCCTTCCCGGTTCCCGACTGCCTACAGCTATTCCGCCGCTGTAGCGGTCATTGCCGCCAAGATCGATTACCAGCGCCCCGTGGCCGGCAATGTTGTTGTTATCCTGTCCGAAGACGACCAGTCTGCCCAAAGGAGACTCAAGATCCAGGACAACACCCGTGCGTCGGTGGCCGTCGGCAAAAAAATAAGCCGAACGATCGTGCTCCCTGAGCCTGCCGAGGTTGCCGGTAAATCTGTCGACGGCCCCTGTCAAAACAAGCCCCGCTCTGAACAGGCTGACATAATCTATTTTACGGGTGATCGGCAGGACCTCATCAGGAATATGGGTGGCGGCCGTTAGAAAATTAAAGTGGATGCCCTTCGGAAAAAAGTAACTTTCCGGGCGAGAGGATAGAAAAGAGATTTCTTCAGGGCTTAGAGCGTTAATTGCGCTGCGAGCCAAAATGGCTGCTTCAGTCAGGGCGAATAGCATTGCACCCATCTGTCGGTCGAAGGCCTCACTAAAGCCGACCTGTTTGATAGCTCTCAGGGATTTTTGATGCGGGGCAGTTCCCAATCTTCTGCAAAGATCGATATAGGCCTCTTGTAATCCTCCCTCGTTGAGGGCCTTAATTGCCTCACCTTGTTCATAGGCCACCCCTCCGTTGAGGGTGCGGATGATCAAAGACAACACATCGAACAGGCCTTTTTGGGCGGCTCGCTGAAGTCCGCCGGATGTGTCATCTGCCCAGCCGTGAAGATACAAAGGTGATTGGGCGATATGATCGATGAGCGGCATACGGGCAGCTAAATGATACCCGACTTCCGGCTGGAAGGAGCGGATCAGATCTGCTGATTGCAGCCCGAGCACCCGTAAGGCATGATCCATGGGATCCGCAGACAGTGTTTCTATTTTTACCGAAACCCCCGGATGACTTTCATCGATTTTTTCTGAGGTGTCACATGCAGAAATAAAAAAGAGACCGACCAGATTTGCGAGCAGAAAGATTCTGAAAATTGAATAGGTCATAGATAGTAAAAGCCACGGGGGGTCTGTTCTAAGCGATATATTAATTGGATTTCAGTGCATTCCGATGAGCGCCTGAAAGTATTCTGTTTTCCTGATATTGTTCAATTTCTTATCGAATTTCAGCAGCGTCCAGTTCTTGAAGCCTTTTTTGACCGCTTTCTTCAACCATTGGATCGATTCTTGCCGCTTGTTTTGAATCGCATATATTGCGGTGATATTGTAGTAAGCCCCCAGGTTTTCCGGCTCGATCTCGATGATCTTATTTAACAAAAAAAGGGCCCTATTATATTCTTGGCGGGTTGCATGAATCAGTGCCAAATGGTACATGGCCCCGGCGAACCTGGGCTGCTGTGCCAGAGCATTTTCATATTGCTCGATGGCCTTGTCGAGCACCCCCCTGCTTTTATACAGATTTCCCAGCAGGTACTGCAGCGTGGGATCTCCCGGATAAGCCTTCAGCAGATTCTCCATATTGGCAACGGCATCTTTATTCCTGGCGTGGGCTGCCAGGGCGGTATTCAGGTTGTCGCTGGCAGCCTGATAGTCCGGCATTATTCGCAGCGCCTCGATAAAATGGACGATGGCCTCATCGACATTGCCTGAAAAGTATAAAGCGGCACCGAGGTTGTTGTGGGCAACGTCGTTTTTAATGGTTACATCAAGGGCATGCCGATACAAAGTGATGCTGTTGACCCAGTAACGTATTTGAAGCCAGGTTACCACCATAATGACGGAGATTACCGTAACGGCAAACGCCGACAAACCGGCTCTTCTGTGACGCCAATGCACGACCAGTTCCGGAATACCCCAGGACGCGATGATGAATATTCCGATGAGGGGTATGTAAGCCCAGCGATCCGCCATCGCCGGCCAGAGACCGGCCTGTATGATTCCGATGTTGGGCATGAGCGTAATGATATACCACAGCCAGCCCACGGATAGATAAGGAAAGCGTTCCAACCGGTGAAGCATTAAAAAAGTCGTGCCAATCAGCCAAATTCCGGTGGCCAGGGTCAACCACATGGGCACCATCCCCGGATACGGATAAAACACAGCCAATTTGTGGGGCCAGATGGTTTTGCCGATATATCCCATATAAGAGACAACCGCGTTAGCCAACCGCAGGTGAAAAGGCACGGCCTGGGTCGTCAGTATGATGCCGTGGCCCTTGGCGGACAAAAAGGATAAATAAACCGAAATCAGTGCTAGAATGAAAAAGGGTATTTTTTCGAGAACAAGGTCAAAGGCTTTTGCCTCCTTAATTTGCAACAGATAGGCCTTTGCACTTTTTTGATTGTCGCCGGGGCGCAGGGCGGCAATGCGAATGCGCTCAAGGGGCCAAAAATCCATGAGCAAGAGCACAAAGGGCAGCGTCACCAGAAACGGCTTGCACATCAGTCCGAATGTAAACAACATCAGAGTCAGAAGGTATAGAGAAAAATGAGACCGTTCGGAATAAAACACATAGGACATGAGGGTGAGCATCCAAAAAAAAGTGCTGAGCACATTCTTGCGTTCGGCCAGCCAGGCCACCGATTCCACGTTGATCGGATGCAGGGCAAGCAGGGCGGCAACAAATCCACTGCGCCAAAAATCCCCGGTTACCCGATTTAGAATCAGAAACAACAGCAAAACGTTTAAAATGTGGAAAATCAGATTGGTAATGTGATGCATGCCGGGATTTAAACCGTAAAGTTCGACGTCCAGCATGTGAGACAGCCAGGTTATCGGATGCCAATAGGCAATCTCTGTGAAGCCAAAAGCCCATTTGATGCTTTCTTTTGTGAGTCCCTCTCGGACATGCGCATTTTCACTGACATACATCCCATCATCAAAACTGACAAACTCATGGCGGCCGATCTCCCAGTACACGGATAATGTCACCAGCCCCAGTAACAAGCAGAACAAGAGTTTGCGATGTCGCAGGATAAGTGTCGTCAAACGGCTTCCATGCTTATGGGGTGTCATCGAGCCCAACGGTCTAGCCTCTTCGCTGTTTGGTTTGCCGGTTTTCGGTCCTCGCGTGTGACGGGACCGCGATAATGTCGGTTGTGGATTTCAGTGGTATCTGGCGCCAATAATTGGCCGGCGCTATCATCTTTCCATTCTTGCTGTTTATCAAAACGTAGCCAAAGCTTTTCAGATAATCAAAATACTGCTCGAATCCGGTATTGTGTTCATTAAGGGCGTACAGCCCCATTTCAAAGACCAGGCGGGGGGTATGCCTTGCAAGTGTCTCACGGGCCCCTTCCAGTACCTGCAGTTCATGGCCGTCGGTATCTATTTTAATCAAATCCACTCTTGAAATACGCTTTGCGGCACAAAAATCATCCAGGGTCACGGCTGGAACCCCATCGGTATTTTTAATCATGCCGCCATGCAGCGGGTGTTTTTGCGATGCCGATCCATTCACTTTCCAGCTGGAGTAAGCCCTCAGGTCGTGCGCCGGACCCGACTGATCGGAAACAAATGATTGAATTGCTGTAATCCGTTCGGCCAATAGGGGATTCAATGTTATATTCTGTCTGAGTTTTTTGAAGGCATAATGGGTAGGCTCAAAAGCGTATACCCAGCCCTCGCAAGCCAACTGAGCAAATACCAGTGCCATGCTTCCGATATTTGCGCCGATATCAAATATGATGGCTTGTTTTGGCAACGCCAAAACCGGGCTATTGATGATATGGGATTGAAAGCTTCCAAACAAAAAAAGCGCTAAATCAATGCCTTCCGTCAAGTCAACGTCGTAATGGATCCCGCGGCGCCGGATGCGTTTTTTATCCGAACCACTCGTCAAGTGAAGCGCGTGATACAGCACCCGGGCGATATAAAGTCTGATCCGTGTCATCGGCAGTCTGTTGCGCAACGGAATGTCTTTTACCCTGTACATTTCTTAAATAAATTTTATGCGTCTGGCGGCAAACAACACCATTTTCAAAAGCAACCACCCGTGTCGCCATCGCGCGATATTGGTTTCACCATAGGTGCGGCTGCGGTATCGGACCGGCATTTCGGCAATTTTCAGGTTGAGCCTGGCGGCCCCGAATAGAAGGTCAAAATCTCCGAAGGGATCGAAATCACCGAAATATTCCCGGTTGTGAGCAATAAGCTCATAGTCGCTTTTCCATAACACCTTGGTGCCGCACAGTGTATCTTTGATCGGCTGACCCAGAAGCCAGGTGAAAGTCAGGCTGAATAATTTGTTGCCGAGGATGTTAAAAAAACGCATGGCCCGATCTTGTAGGGGATAAACGAGGCGAACACCATTGATGAATTCCCCTTTGCGGGAGACAATGGCAGCATAAAACCGCTGAAGATCTTCCGGCGGTACGGTTATATCGGCATCCAGAATCATCAGCACCTCACCGTCGGCGTGGTTAAATCCCATTCGTACCGCA
>JASFTQ010000166.1:0-10090 GCA_050053515.1 Desulfobacterales bacterium
ACGATAAACGCATTGACGACGATATCCAAGGGAACCAGTATAGGTAAGAGAAAGCGGATCGGGTACAGATTGGCCCCCAGCGTTACCGCTATGAGAGTACTGCCGAATCCGGTCATTGCCTGGGCCGTATAGGACAACAATACGAAACAGGCCAGCCAAATAAATTTGCCCGCCATCGGATCGCCTCTCACTCACTTAATTTGGAGATATCACGGTTAATAGATTGAAATTACCGAACTTGACAACTGTTTTTTCCGGCCGGGTTTCAAATTGACAAAGGCAGCGGATTCTGATTTCTTGCCATATAAATCGGTTGGCCCTTGCAAGCACACCGAGGTGCTTTTGCCTTTTCGGCAGCAATTGAAGACAACCGCTCCGGGACTGTGTTGTAGTCAGCAAAGCCACTTATTTTCTGTTTTTGTCATTCCGGGCTGCGAAGCACTGCCGAACGGCAGAACCCCCGCTAATAGGACGGGGAGCTTCACATCTGACAGGAGAATTAAAAGTGCAAACCCCCTTTCCATTTGAGACAATGATTCTTTTCGGCTGGCTGGCCTGCATGCTGATCATCGGTGTTTTGCTCAGAGCAAAAATCCCTTTGTTACAGAGATATCTTCTCCCCAGCTGTCTTATCGGCGGCATTCTCGGCTTGATTATTGTCAGCACCAAAGCCATCAACGTATCGGTCTCCGGGCTTGAGTCATTAGCCTATCATTTTTTTAATATTTCATTTATCTCTTTGGGACTGACGAAAAGCAGCGGGCCCGGTGCCAGCAGGACCCCGGGCAAGCAAGTACTCAAGGGGTCCTCATGGATGGTGCTTGTCCAAGCCTCGGTTTTCGGAATGCAGGCGGCAATCGGTGGTTTAGTGGTCATCATATTCGGGCTTTTCGGCACAACCCTTTTTCCCACTTTTGGTTTTCTGGCGCCGTTGGGTTTTGAAGAAGGCCCCGGACAGGCCTTATCCATGGGTAAAGTCTGGGAAGGCTTCGGCTTTGCACATGGTGCCACCATCGGTCTGACCTTTGCTGCCATCGGGTTTTTTTTCGCTTTTTTTGTCGGCGTTCCCCTTGTAAACCGGGGGATCAGAAAAGGTCTTGCTTCTCAAGGGGTCAAGGTACTGTCAAGGGACTTTCTAACCGGCATTTTGACCGATAACATAAACAAAAGACCTGCCGGTGAATTGAGGCTGCATCCGGGAAATGTCGATTCCATGGCCTTCCAGGCTGCCCTGGTGGGGCTTGTTTACATGCTGACCTATGCCTTTGTAAAATACGTTGGGATTTTATTGCCGCCGGATACCGCCAAGATTTTATGGGGTTTTCTTTTTATTTTTGGTTTGTTTTTAGCCGTACTGATAAGATCCCTGGCAAGGAAGCTTGGTTTTGAACCTTTGATTGACGCAGGGATTCAACGCCGGATTACCGGTTTGGCCGTTGATTTTCTGATTGTCTCAACGGTGATGGCGATTCGACTACCGGTGGTTTGGCAGTATATTTTGCCTGTTTCCGTTATTTCCATCCTCAGTGGGTTATTTACCACCTTGATTCTGGTCTATATGGGGAAAAGACTCTGGAATTACAACCTGGAAAGAACCGCTGCCTTGTATGGGACCGTCACCGGAACCGTATCGACCGGGCTCTTGCTGCTCAGAATTGCAGACCCTGATTTCCGAACCCCGGTGGTGATGGAACTTGCGATAATGAATATTTTTTCCGTTCCGCTCATCGGAGCCTGTCTGGTGCTGGTCAATGCACCGGTCTGGTGGAATTGGAGCACCGGTTTAACGTCATTGATCTTTTTGGGAATAATGGCGGCGTGCCTGACAGCTCTGCGGGTGTTGAAATTTATGACACGGCCCCGATCATCCCCGTGATGCTGTTTTGCAGGAAATACCGCTCTCGTGCTTGAACACTTTTTGAAAGCCGGGGGTATGCGGCCAGGCCGGGGTCGTTTTGCAGCAAAGTTTTCAAAATCTGAACGTGTGGCTTAACTTCCCCCGTCCTTACATGCATTTCGACAACATCCAGCCATAGGTCCAATTGCCTCAAAGCAGTATCCGCTATGGATTTCATCTCCGCGCTGTATCCGTAATGTCCGAAACACAGGTGACCGACATCCAAATCGGCGAGCAGAGTTATCGATTGCCGGTAAACATCCGGCTTAAACACCGGCGGGGTGGAGGGACGCAGATATGAGTGTTTTCCAAATTGATAATAAACCCCAAATGCTTCTCCGACGAAGAGAATATCATCGATATAAAAGCATAGGTGATGCGCCGCATGCCCTGGTGTCATTAACACCTGGATCGTGGCGGCACCCACCCGAATGCGCTCCTGAAACTGGATTCGAGATGCAGGAACCGGGGCGATAGGGCCATACATGGTCGCCAGGTCGCCCAGAACTTTTTGAGTGTTTTGCCAAAGCTTCAAAGGCTTTACCAAATGATCAATTCCTTTGGGATGACTAATTACGTTAGCTTCCGGATAATGTTCCAACAGCAGGCCGGTTCCGCCGGCATGGTCAATATGGATATGGGTTAGCAGGATCGTGTCGATTGTCTCGACCTGCAAGGCCTCTAAACGTTCGAGCAAAAGTGGGATTGTCGAGCTCGGGCCCGGGTCGACGATAACGGTATCGGCGTCGCGCTGCAACACCCAGCTGCCGATGAACGACGTGTAGCCCTCACGGGGCTGCGGTAATTCGATCAGATAAACACCTTCAATCGGATGGGTGTAATTCATATATATTTGAGGGGTCGGGGAGTTTTTTTCACGGCAAGATGCCGGGTTGTTGCCTGCCAAGCCTGACAGCGGCAACTGGCTTACATTTTACAGCCGGCTGTTTAAAACGCTCACACCGACAAAAACCGACGCCGTGTTTTGCCTTTCTCGGCGGCAACAGCCCTTTGTTTCTTAGAAGCACCGAGGCGATCATCTTGTCGTGAAAAAAACACTCCGACCCCTCAAATATTTAATCATCGACAGCGACGCTCCGGGCAGCTTCACTTTTCAGGTGGCCGGATTGAGAGCTGCTTTTTTTAATGCCCCCACTGATTCTATCATATATATATACCCAGTTGACAAAACCCACCAGCCAGGCCAGTATCCAGAAAAACCACGACTCATCGGGCAGTCCAATTCGAAATACAGACAGCAAAATCTGAACGATACCAAAACATATACCTGCCATGATGACGGCTACCGCAGGACTGATGATAAACCAGATCATTAAGTTGTAGTTCAAGTGTTCTTTTACCCTGACGCTTGGCAACTTTACGTACATACTCACAAGGCTGCCGATCAATCCCATCAGCAAAACGGAGTATGGAATACTAAAACTGGGCAAAATGATGGCATTCGTCACGGTCAGAACGACGAAACTGGCAACCGCCAAAAGCGTGTATGAAATGATCACGAGAGATATGTTCCGCTGCATTCGCGCAGCCGGCTCTTCGATGTCGGCCGCCATAGCCCACAGTTCCTTTTCGATTTCCGGCAGCTTTGCGGGTTGATGTGTTTTTTCTTTAAGCTGGAGGAGTTTAAGGCGGTTTTTTATCTTATTCTTATTCATTCCCTGGTTTTTAAGTTTTTCCAGATACCCATCTATGGTCTCAATAATTTCATTCCGGTAAGCGGTAGTTTCGGTGCAAATGACTTCGGGTGCCGAGCTTCTCTCACTGACTTCTTCGCTCTCTTGCTTTGGCATGTTGTTTCTCCTTTTTGGGTATTCGGCGTCAGGCAGAATTTGTCTCCTTCCAGAGCAGCTGTAAGGATTGAGTAAATCGATCGACCAGGCTTAAGTACATGCTGTTGAATGACATAAAAGCATTCATAATTGTAAAGCAAACCGATAGAAATATGCCGACCACGGAACTGTACATGGCAAAGGTCATACTTTCAAGAAAGTTCTCCAAGGTTGCCTGGGCAGCCGCGATGTTCCCCGGATCGATAGCCTTGAGCGCCGGCAACCCTTTACTTATCCCTAAAAATGTCCCAAAAATACCACCGATGATAAACAAGCTGGGCAATCGTGAAAATACATTATTTGTGAGTCCAATCGGGATGACCCCCCACAGCTTATTGAAATAGGGATTCGAATTAAAGGCAAATTTCGAAATACTCTCAAAATCCGGCGCTTGACCGCCATTGTGATACTTGGTTTGTTTGAGGGTATCGTCAATTAAGGATTTGGCGCCCGTTTCGATTAAAAATATTCTATTGAGTGCGGCGACTTTCGAATCCTCCTTTCTCTTTCTAAAAAGCTTCCGGGCGGTATAGGACTCGTGAAACGTTTTATTTAAGATAAACTCGACAACTTCATGAAATTTACCTGATTTTTTGTCCTCCTGGTATTCTTTGTTCAAAAATCGATGGGTTCGAGTTTCAAACGCGGAAGAAAAGTTATATTCGGCTTTCAGCAGATAATACATGAGAAATTTTAAAATTAAGCCAATAAAAAATACAAATATCAAGATCGGCATCAAATTATCAGCGCCATATGCAATTAATGCTGTACATATATCATTTATAATTTCAGTCATTTAACTTTCCTCCTAGTCTACTAAATTAAACCGAATAACGGCACTTTGCAATTTTTCACAGTCATACTTGCTGCAGAACTCCTTCATGTCGATGCCCTCCGGGGGCAGTTCTTTCATTGGAGCAGCCGTCAAATAACTGCGCCCTGTGACTTTAAGATACACCATTAAGTCTGCTTGATGGTCGTATTTGATATTGCGTTTGTTTAAAATATACTTGAATATCGAACGGGCTCTGCGATAACTCAGATCCATGTTGTAATTTAAGGCTGCGCGTGCCTTGCTCGAGAGACTATGGGGATTCACATATTTTCCAAGATATATCGGCGATGCCGAACCAACAACCTCTATGGATTTTATGTATTTAGTGACATCGCTTTCACTGAAGATACTCTTGGTATAAACGGGAATTATTTTCTTTAAATATTGTTTCATTTTCGGCTTGAGTGCATCGCTATCGAAATCAAAATAGGCTTCGTTGAAGGGCAAAGTGACCTCGCCGGTTCCTTCATCAATGTCGGCACTGATGCCGTGGCGATCAAAATTTTCTTTTAAACGGGAAATGATGTTATTTCTGAGTTGCTCTTTGGCCTGAATGTCGTCCAGCTTCTTCTGTAACTCTATTTGATCAGCCAGCAGTTTTTCTTTATCAGCTTCGGCAGCATTTTTGCCCTCCGCCGTCTCTTTCAATTTGGCCCTGCTTTGGTCAAGGGCCTGTTGCAGCTTTTGCTGGTCGGCCAGCAGTTTTTCCGTTTCACCCTCGGCTGCGGCTTTGTCTTTTTCCAGCGCCTGCAGGGCCGCTTTGCTTTTACCCAACCGCTCGAGGAGCTTTTGCTGGTCGGCCAGCAGTTTTTCCGTTTCACCCTCGGCTGCGGTTTTGTCTTTTTCCAGCGCCTGCAGGGCCGCTTTGCTTTTACCCAACCGCTCGAGGAGCTTTTGCTGGTCGGCCAGCAGTTTTTCCGTTTCACCCTCGGCTGCCGCTTTACCCTCTGCCAGTTCCAATAATCTGGCTTTGCTTTTACCCAATTCTTCCTGGAGCACTTGCCGGGCTGTCAATAGCCTTCCTTTTTCACCTTCAACAGCTGCCTTATCCCCCTCGAGTTCCTTTAACCTTTCTTTGCTTTTACGAAGTTCTCCCCGCAGCCTTTTTTTATCCGCTAAAAGCTTTTCTTTATCAGAACCGGCAGTTTTTTGGCCTTTTTCCAGGGCCAGTAAATTAGCCCGGCTTTGGCCCAGTTCGATCTGAAGCTTTTTTTGAGCGTTCAATAATTTTTCTTTCTCGGCCGCCGCAGCGTCCCTGCCTCTTTCCAGGGCTTGTAGTTTCGCGGTGGTTTTACCCAGTTGCCTCTGGAGCCTTTCCTGGGCGATCACAAGTTTCTTCTTATCAGCAGCCGCGAGTCGATACCCCTTCTCCAGGGCTTGCAGTTGCGCCCGGCTTTGGCCCAATTTCTTCTCAAGCCTCTTTTGTGCGTTAGCCAATTGATTTTTGGCGGCGACAGCTTGTCTTTTGCCTTTTTCCAGAGCCGCCAATTTGATCTTACGCTGCATTAGTTTTTTCTGCAGCCTTTCCTGATCGGCGGCAAGCTGTTGCTTGTCGTAAGCAAGCGCCTCCTTGTCCTGTTCCAAGGTTCGCAGGCGTTCAAGGCTCTGCCCGAGTTCTTCTTGAAGCTTGTTCTGGTCAGCCAAAAGTATTTCTTTTTCCGCCGCAACCGCAGCTTTATCTTTTTCCAGGGTCTGGATTTCAGCCTGAGTTGCATCCAGTTGCTCCTGAAGCTGTTGCTGTTGGGCCAGGAATGTTTGCTTCTCTGTGGCAAAGGTTTTCTTATCCTCTTCCAAGGCCTGTATCTTTTCTTTAGTTGCGCTCATTTCTTGCTGCAACCGTTGTTGGTTTGCCAGGAGGATTTTTTTCTCAGTCTCGATAGTCTCCTTATCTTTTTCAAGTTCCTGTAGTTCTTTTTCACGCCGGGCTAGTCGGTCTTTGAATTCTCCAAGTGCCTCGGTATGTCTTTTTTCTTGACTAGCAAGTGAGGTTTCAAGTTCCGCCTGCCGCTCTTGAGCGGCAGCCTCTTGTTGTCTGAGTGCAGCCACTAGACCCTGGTTTTTCCTTTTGACCTGTTCGACCACCGTCTGGTAATTGCCGATAAGCTCTTGCTCGTATTCTTGCAGTGCTTGTGCCTGCTGGTAAAATTTTTCAGCCTCCTGCCGGGTTTGCTTTTCCAGCATAGCCAGTTTCTTCAGCACTTTTTCATAGTCAACTTCTTGCTGCACATCGGCATCAGAAGGCGCGTCGGCAACAAGCGGCGTTTCATAGGCCTCGAGTTTGGCCTGTAGTTTTTGGGCTTCGATTTTGGAAGAAATGGCCTGGAGGCTCAATTGTATGCTGGACAGCACGTACAGAAACAAAAATACAAAAGCCAGGGCAGCAAATAAATCACTATAGGCACTCATAGATGTTTGCGGGGATTCAACTTCTCTTCTAATTTTATCGTAATCCAGACTCATGTCTATTCACCTGATCTAGTTAAGTATTGTTGATATCTTTGAGACCGGAACCTGATTTATCCATCTGATTATCAAGATATGTCCTAATCCATCCATATCAACACTTTGTCGTTGTTTTTTCAACACTTCAGCTATCCGTTCCTGCAAAAAGCATGCAAATTTATTTATAATAGATATTTCGATTATTTTCAGATGGATGAATCAAGCCGACAGGGGTTGAGGTCATCTAGACTGATGAGAGCAGTCGCTAAATTTAAGTAACTGCCTACACAAAATTGTGAACTATTTTTCATACTAGGAAGCGATTTGCCTAGTTTCGGCTCATGAAATAGTATTAGCTTCGGAGGTGAAACAAAGGGAATGACCACCCATCACCGGCCAAATCGGCAGGCGCTGGGTTCCGGTTCGTCTGCTAGGTGGGTTGGTCTCAAGGGGCAACATCCCGTCAAGATTCGGTTTCTGTGGCGATGAACAAGTCTGTGCTGATATAGCGCTCACCGGTACTGGGCAAAATCACAACAATGCATTTTCCGGCCGACTCGGAACGTTTGGCAATCTCCAGCGCGGCCCAAGCCGCCGCACCCGAAGAAATGCCGCAGAGGATGCCTTCCAGCTTGGCCAGTTGACGTGCAGTTTCGAAGGCATCGTCATTGCTGACGGCAACGATATCATCAATAATCGATTGGTCCAATACATCCGGTACAAAGCCGGCACCGATTCCCTGAATTTTGTGAGGACCCTTCTGGCCGCCGGATAACACTGGAGAATTGGACGGTTCTACTGCAATTACCCTGAATGATGGCTTACGGGATTTAATAACCTGCCCCACCCCCGTGAGGGTGCCACCGGTACCGACACCGGCGACCAGCACATCCGCCTTCCCTTCCGTGTCGTGCCATATTTCTTCTGCCGTCGTTTCACGATGAATTCTGGGGTTGGCCGGATTTTTAAACTGATCGGGCATGAAGGAGTCTTTTTCAGACGACCTGATCTCTTGGGCCTTCTCGATGGCCCCTTTCATGCCTTCCGACCCCGGTGTGAGTACCAGCTCTGCTCCCAAGTGGATTAAAAGTTTTCTTCTTTCAATGCTCATGGTATCGGGCATGGTGAGGCAGAGCCGATAGCCTTTGGCAGCACAGATAAAGGCCAGTGCAATTCCGGTATTGCCGCTGGTCGGTTCCACGATGAGGGTTTTGGGGCTGATTAGCCCATCGTTTTCGGCAGACGCAATCATCGATGCCGCGATCCGGTCTTTAACGCTTCCCAGCGGATTGAAAAATTCCAGTTTGGTGTATATTTCAGCGTCAATTCCCCTATTTATTCTGTTGAGCCGAACAAGCGGGGTTGAGCCGATGGTGTTGCCAATGCTCGAAAAATATTTCATGGCTTGATCCTTATCTTTGAGTTCAGGTTCAAGGTTCAGGGTTAAAGTCCCGTTCAAATCCCCAACCTTGAACCTTATTATTATTTTAGGGGTCGGGGTATTTTTTTCACGGCAAGATGCCGGGTTGTTGTCTGCCAAGCCCGACAGCGGCAACTGCCTTGCATTTTACGGCCGGCCATTTAAAAGTTTCACGCCAACAAGAACCGACGCCGTGTTTTGCCTTTCTCAGCGGCAATAGCCCGCTGCCCATTGGAAGCACCGGGGCTTTCATCTTGTCGTGAAAAAAACACCCCGACCCCTGATCATTATTTATATTTCAATTGTTGTGGTTCCAGAATTACCGTTGAATCCGGAGGCACGGAGCGGGTAATCCAGACGTTGCCGCCGATTACGGATCGTGCGCCGATAACGGTATCACCACCCAGGATGGTGGCGCCCGAGTAAATGATGACATCATTTTCGATGGTCGGATGCCGTTTGGTTCCCCTGAGTTCAGCTCCGGCATCTCTCGGGATTGAAAGCGCCCCCAATGTGACGCCCTGGTATATGCGAACCCTTTTGCCGATCTGGGTGGTCTCGCCGATAACCACACCGGTTCCGTGGTCGATGACAAAACTTTCCTGGATTGTTGCCCCCGGATGGATATCGATGCCGGTTAAATTATGGGCATACTCCGTCATGATTCGCGGCAGAAGCGGGACTTCCAGCTTAAAAAATTTGTGAGCAATGCGGTAAATCGTAATCGCAAAAATACCCGGGTAGCTGAAAATAATCTCGTCATAGCTTCGAGCTGCCGGGTCTCCGTCAAACGTGGCCCGGATATCTGTTGCCAGGGTTTTTCGGATGGACGGGATTGAATCCAGAAATTCAAGGGCTGC
Organism: Desulfobacterales bacterium; assembly: GCA_050053515.1. GTDB lineage: Bacteria > Desulfobacterota > Desulfobacteria > Desulfobacterales. The sequence continues at coordinate 9,305 of JASFTQ010000166.1, forward strand.
TTCATGCCCCCGGTCGATGCATTCGCTGCAGGCTTGATCATACCGGAAGCAATCATGCCGAATGCTGAGGGTAACCTGCTCGGAGATCAGGTCAAACAAAGCAGAAACAGACTGTCCCATGTAGTATTTAAGATTGACCGGATCAAGCTTGGTTTCGCTGAAATAACCCGGGAATAAAATTTCCCGGAGTTTGTCGATTATCCTGATGACCGAACCCTTAGACGGGATGGGTTCATAATCGACATGGGTGTAACACTCCGTGTCATTGCAATTTTCAATAATTTTCTCGGCAATGGCCGGCAGCTTTTCTTTGAGTCGCGAAGTTGTTTCGGCCTCTATGCGGCAGGTTGGATCTTTTATCATTTCACCGTCATTCCTATGGAGTTTTACCCCGTCCTTCAATTAACTGAGGGGTGTTTTTTTCACGACAAGATGATCGCCCCGCAGCTTCCAAGGAGCAGAGGGCTATTGCCGCCGAGAAAGGCAAAAGACGGTGTCGTTTCTTGTTGGCGCGAAAATTTTAAATGGCCGGCCGTAAAATGCAAGGCCGTTGCCGCTGTCGGGCTTGGCAGGCAACAACCCGGCATCTTGTCGTGGAAAAAACACCCCGAACCCTCAGTTAACTGAGAGGCATTGCACCAAAGTTACGACACACGTCGCGCTCATCCAGCGGTTGAATCATAAAAAACCATGAGATAACGTAAGTCAAAGAAAGCAGCTTGTCAAAATACAAGGCCTTGTTCCCGGTTCTGCAAATCGATCAAGCCGGCACTATAGCGGATGTCA
>JASFTQ010000167.1:0-10027 GCA_050053515.1 Desulfobacterales bacterium
CATGAGCCTCTTCCTTGATGCGCATGGATGTGGTCATATTTTTTTCCGTATTCCAGAGCCGGGTTTCCTGCACAACCTGGCCGCCATCCAGGAGGATTTCTTTTTGCCGGTTGACCTCATAGTGCAACGCTTTTTCCACGAACCTGAAAGAGTTCAGGTTTTTGAGCTCCGTGCGGGTGCCGAGGTCGTCGGTTCCGGCAGGGCGTATGGAGACATTGGCATCACACCGGAAACTGCCCTCTTCAAGGTTGCCGTCACAGATCTCGATATATCGCACGATGGAGCGCAGTTGCCGCAGGTAGGCCCCGGCCGCCTCAGGAGACCTTAAATCCGGCTCACTCACGATCTCTATCAAAGGCACACCGGTGCGGTTAAAATCGACCCTGCTGACGGGCCGCCGGCCGTCATGGATAAGTTTGCCGGCATCTTCTTCCATATGGATTCTGGTAATGCCGATTCTGTTTTTACCGCCATTGACGTCAATTTCAATAAAACCGTCATGGGCAATCGGCAGTTCATATTGGGAGATCTGGTATCCTTTTGGAAGGTCGGGATAAAAATAGTTTTTACGGGCAAACCTGCTTTCCCGATTAATGCTAGAGTTTGTTGCCAGTGCCATCCGGAGCGTATACTCCACCACCTTTTTGTTGAGGACCGGCAACACCCCCGGCATTCCCAGACAAACCGGACAAATATGGGTGTTGGGCGGAGCACCGAATTCGGTGGAGCAATTGCAAAATATTTTTGTTTTAGTCTTAAGTTGGGCGTGAACTTCAAGCCCGATGACCGGTTCAAATTCCATAATCATACTTTCAGCCCAACGATCTGGACAACAGCCCATCAGGACGGAATAATTCACCTTTATTCAATAAAGTATTAAAATCTGAATTCATTACCTTATATCATTCATATTTTCAATGGAATTTACTCATTTTCCTAAAGTCATCCGTGGGCGCCTCCGGTTCCTCGAGAGGTTCCGGTGTCAGGATAATGAGCCGGTTGACGTCTTTGAGTTTTATGGTGGCGAAATTAATGCTCGAAAACCAAACGCCTGCCCTTTTGCCGTTGGGATCGATGATGTAGGCGCCGTAAGCAGGAGGATCATAAAGGGGGTAAAGGCGTTTGACAGCTTTTTTAAACGCTTCGGGCGTCAATTCAATCTCGGTCCAATATTCCGAGCTGAATGAATAGTCGCGATGGACGCCGATGATGGCAGAGGGCTTATTTTGCCTGCCGCTGTAATAATACCTGTAGCCATCGAGGATTTGGTAAGATTCAAAGGCCTGTTTAATTTGGGAGCTCTTTTCCAGTCGACCGTAATTAGCGAAACAACCCACCAACATGGTCGCGACAAAAAGGACGAGGGCCGATCTGGCGCTAAAAAAAGAATATCTATGTGTTTTTTGCAATGTTGTCGTTTTCATTTTTAACCTCATCATAACAGCTACGGTGCAATTGAATCGGAAATCCGGGGCCGATCAATTTCATTTTTTGGTTTTTGGCCGGTTTGCTTCCCTGCAAGCCCCGCCCTTTAGGGCGGAAAGCTTCAATCTGTTTTTGTCATTGCGGTACCGGATACGTCATCCTGGACCTGATCCGGGACCTGAATCCATCGTGATTGCAGGATCTTATCTGTCTGGATGCCGGATCAAGTCCGGCATGACACACGGAACAATTACTTTTTATCTATTGAGACCCCGCCTCTTTCGTGGGAATGACAAAAAAGATACGATAGGTGATCGTGATGATGGTTCTGTCACCCAGCCATTAATGTAATTCTCGTATATAACGGGGTCAAGATTGAGTTTAAAAGGTTCAGCCTGAATAAATCTTAAAAAACTGCTTCATAATAAATTTGACGGTGGCCTTGTTGACGTGGAAATTTTCACGGCCTTCCGCAAAAAGCGTCTGACCCGTCATCGGGCGGTAGATGGTGGCCATTTCGAAGGCCGGAAAATAAAAAACGTTGGCGTGACGTGCGGTGAATTCATCGGCACACGCCCGCAGGGTGGATTTGGAATTGCAACTGGCACTTATGACGTCGAGATCCTTGCGGAAAGTTGCCCAGAGATGTACCGGAGATATTGTCATCAGTATGGCACATTCAGGGTTGTGTTTTGCCATGATTTCATGGATGCGTTCCAGGTTTGCCAGGTTTTCTTCGTATCTGCTGACCCGAAAGCGGTATCGGCGCATATCCCCTCCCTCATTCACAAAGGGCCCTGAGGGCAGACAGATAACCGAGTCGTCGACCCGGTCTTGCCAGATCTCGGTCAATCCAAGGGTCAAAATAAGAATTTTAGCCTTTTTGAGCGCCTGTTGAGAATGAATTTGATGCCGCGCAAAGTCAGTTTCGGCCTCCTCCAGCGTGTCATATAAAATGATTCTGCGGTAAGGATCTTGTATCTTTGCGGTTTTCGGTGAGATCCACCACCGCAGATCGGGCTGCCAGGATTCAAAGGTGTATTCGAATATCTGCCGCATGCTAAAGGTATTATAAGTCCTTTCCCAGGCCGCACTGGCATGAACCGCCGCCGGGTGGTGGGTTTCCTCTGTTATGTAGGCATAGCCGGCATTGAGAAGTCTGCGGCGTATTTCCCGGGCAAAACAGGAGCCCATCGAGGCAATCGGTGTGGTGCGGGTAATAACCAAGCCGCAATCTGCCGTTGACGGATAATTTCCATCCGAGGGCGGATTATCGAAAGATCCCGGCCATACCTGCCAGGGCTTGAATTTGTGTATGGGGTGAGCGCCGGATCTGGCCATTTTTTTCCTCTTTGTTTCGCAATTCGGGGTCGAGCCCCGAAAGTTTATATACAAGGGGTCGGGGTGTTTTTTTCACAACAAGATGATCGCCCCGGAGTTTCTAGAGGTCAGAGGGCTATTGCCGCCGAGAAAGGCAAAACACGACGTCGGTTCTTGTTGGAGTGAACGTTTTAAATAGCCGGCAGTAAAATGCGAGGCAGTTGCCGCTGTCAGGCTTGGCAGGCAACAACCCGGCATCTTGTTGTGAAAAAAACACCCCGACCCCTCATATAAATAATCGTCATATTTTAATTGCATAATTTCATTACAATATATAACACATATATTATTTTCATCAAATCTGAACCTGCTAATGAACCCGCCACCCTTTAAATATGCAACCATGAGCAAAGCCAGGTTGCGGGAAGCCATTGCAAAAGCTGTGCGTTATCCGCACCCGCATGTGCACAAAGGCGAGCTGATCATTTCACCGATGGCGTATCAATCGGCCGGACGCGGAACCAACCTGGTCATCAGCCCGTTTGCCCTTCTTGATTGCACGGGATCCATTCACATGGGTCCCTGGTGTAACATTGGCCCCCGGACTCGAATATATACCCATGACACCATCCATCTGGGCCGGGAACCGCTCTCGGCCCTGGAAGAAAAACACGGGGTTTTGTGGCAGGATAAGTACATCGGTGCGGACGTCTGGATTCACGACGGATCCATTGTATTGTACCAGGCAACGGTCATACCGGATGGTTTTGTGCTCGGCGCCGGATCGGTTCTCACCAAAAATCCCGGAGCCTATGAGATCTGGGCCGGCGTTCCTGCCAAAAAAATCAGTGAGCGCGCGGATATGAAAGAACAAGATATTGTGCCGGTTGTAAAGAGAGGCAGGTTCTTGCTGAAGAAGTACTTAAAAGATAAATGAGGGGGTCGGGGTGTTTTTTTCACGTCAAGATGATCGCCCCGGTGCTTCTAAGGGACAAAGGGCGATTGCCGCCGAGAAAGGCAAACACCGCTTCGGCTATTGTTGGAGCGAACGTTTTAAATGCCCGGCAGTAAAATGCAAGGCAGTTGCCGCTGTCAGGCTTGGCAGGCAACAACCCGGCATCTTGCCGTGAAAAAAATACCCCGACCCCTGAGATAAAGAATCCATGTAAATTCAGTTGATTACTGTCGGAAATAAGTTTCCAGTTTTTTAGCTTAAAGCATTGAGTTGATTGAAAGGATTTGCTACATAGACCATGAAATTGCCCCGACCCCTGAATTATGTTTGAAATCGGAAAGAAGGATGGCCCGCAATTCGACATACAATATTTTGATGTATTCCCATGACACCTATGGTCTGGGTCACATTCGCAGAACTATGGCCATCGCCTCTCAACTGATCGGGTCAAAAACAAACATCCTCATCCTCACCGGCTCCCCCATCGCCGGTCGTTTTACTTTCCCGGAGCAGATCGATTTTGTCCGCATACCCGGCATGATCAAAAAAACCAATGACGAATACCAGCCCCTTTCCATCAAGATCAACCCTAAACATGCGCTGGATATCCGCAAAAACATCATCACGGCAACCGCCAAAACATTTCAACCCCATCTTTTTATTGTCGACAAAGAACCATTGGGTTTGAAAAAAGAGGTACTGCCGACACTTCGATGGTTGCGACGCTGTCGCCCGGCAACGCGGACCATTCTGGGACTGCGGGACATAATGGACGACGCACCGGCCGTTCGCCATGACTGGAATGCCAAGGGCGTCTATGAGGTTTTAGAACATTTCTACAATGAGATCTGGATCTACGGCAACCAAGAATTTTACAATCCGATTCAGGAATATGGCATATCTGAGTCCGTCAGCCGCAAAATGCATTTCACCGGCTATATCCCCAGAAAAGTCCCCAATACAAATGTTGTCCAAAACACCCGCAAAGAGCAGGGGCTTGAAAAAGACGATAAGCTGGTGGTCGTTACGACCGGCGGCGGCGGTGATGGTTATCCCGTTATGGACACCTTCCTGGCGATGCTCGAATCCCAGTCACCGGCGCCCCCCTTTAAAAGCATACTTATCACGGGGCCATTCATGCCCAAGAATAAAAGAAGAAAGGTTTTTAAGCGAGCCCGCAAACTGGGTGTGAGAACCTTCCACTTTTACCGCAATATGGAAAAGATTTTCGCTGCCGCCGATTTGGTTGTTTGTATGGGGGGGTATAATACGCTTTGTGAAACGCTTTCCCAAGGAACCATATCCCTCATCATACCCAGAGTGAATCCCCGCAAGGAACAACTTATCCGTGCCAGGGCATTCCACGCAAACCGTCTCGTTGATTACATTCCCTGGAACACCCTTTCACCCGATATCGTGCGTCAGAAGGTTTTAACCCTTCTGGAATCTCCGGATTCCTTTAAGGCGGCCATCTCCCGATTCAGGCTCACGGGAATCGAAACCATGGGCCGGCGGCTTCAGGCGTTTAGGTGTGGACTCGAATGAAGCTCCCTGAAGTTCCTGCACTGGGTTTGGTCCTGAAAGGGTATCCGCGGATTTCAGAGACTTTTATATCCAATGAAATCCTTTTGCTCGAAAACCTGGGCTTCTCCATCCATCTCTTTTCCATGCGGCAACCCCGCGAATCCTTCAGTCACGATAGCGTCAAGCAGATAAAAGCTGCAGTGGATTATTTGCCGGAAAGACTCCTGCTGCCGTTGCCGCGGTTTTTGTATCACAATATCCTATTGGCGAAGGATAAATCCAAGAATTACGCAGGGGCATTGAAGACTGCCTGGCGGAGGTTTCTCAGGACCCGCAAAACAGCAACCCTAAAACACCTGCTGCAAGCGGGTTATCTCGTCAGGCACCTTTTACCGGGCCACAGAATCGTGCACTTTCACGCCCATTTTGCCCATTCACCCGCCTCGGTCGCAATGTTTGCCAGCCAACTCAGCGGGATACCCTTTAGCTTCACGGCTCATGCCAAAGATATCTACACTTCCGATCCGCTGCAGCTTCGCGAGAAAATCGATGCGGCCGGGTTCGTGGTGACCTGCACCGAATACAACCGGAAGCATCTGTCACGAATTGCCGGGGAGACGGCCACACCCATTCACCGCATTTACCATGGTATTGATCTCGGTCTTTTCGCCGAAAACAGTAAAACCACCAATCCCGCTACACCCTATCGCATTTTAACCGTGGCCAGGTTGACGGTCAAAAAAGGATTGCCGACGGTCTACAGGGCCCTGCGACTGCTGTGCGATCGCGGGGTCCAATTTCAGCATACGCTGGTCGGGGATGGTGCTGAGCGTAAAAAGATATTATCACTCATTAAAAAACTGAGACTTAATAATGTTGCCCGCTGGCTGGGCACCCAGCCCCACCATGTTGTGTTGGACCATTACCGGCAATCCGATCTGTTTGTGTTGGGCTGTGAAGTGGCTCCCGACGGCGATCGAGACGGTATTCCCAATGTGTTGCTCGAAAGCATGGCGATAGGGGTGCCAGTGGTGGCAACCCGGGTTTCTGCGATTCCCGAACTGGTGGAGCATGAAAAAACCGGTTTGCTTGTTCCACCGGGTTCTCCCCAACAATTGGCCGAAGCCATTGTCCGTCTCCTAAAGGATATTGAACTGCGACGCAAAGTCGCAGCGGCCGGAAGAGCACGGGTGGCTCGGATATTTGATAATCAAATTCTGATACGAAACCTGGCTGACGTCTATCGAAAAGAAATCAAGGAATTTAGGAGCTTCTGAGCGGTTCAAGGTTCAGGGTTCAGGGTTCAAGGTTGATGGTCTCGCAAAAAGGTCCAATCCCGTCACTCCGGCAAACCCCGGATCACGTCCAGGGCGGGCACCGGAGTCCAGAAGCTTTTGAATGACGGAATCCCGCCTACTTGATCGGAGTCAGGGACAAGCTTTGCCGGAATGACCATTAATTGATTTTTGTCAGTTTTGGTTCCGGCTTGTCTGGGTTCGGTATAAATGATGAGAATTTGTTTTTACGCTCCTTTCAAACCCATCGGGCACAAACATCCATCCGGAGATCTGGTGATCGCAACCGGACTATTTGAATTTCTTTCACGCCGGGGACACTCTCTGCGGATTGCCAGTTCTCTGCGCACACGCTGGATTTTTTGGAAACCCTGGCAGTTTCCCTACTTTTTGAGGGAGCGTCGGCGGGTCGTACGGCAATGTATCCGCGACCATACGGAGCTGTGGTTTAGCTATCATTCCTATTACAAGGGTCCTGATTTACTGGGGCCTGCGGTTGCCGGCCAGGCCAACATCCCCTATGTCATTTTTCAGGGAGTTTTTTCAACAAAAAGAAAACGAGATGTCAGAACCTGGCCAGGTTATATTCTGAATAAAAGGGCATTATGTGCCGCTCAACATGTTTTTACCAACAAGCAGGTAGATTTGCGCAACCTCAAGCGCCTGTTGCCCTTGCCGCGGATCAGCTATGTGGCCCCGGGTATCCTCCCCGAGGATTTTACCTTTAATTCCAACGCACGGAAACAATTGCGGAATAAGCTTGGCCTCGGAGATGCACCGGTGGTTCTTTCTGCAGCCATGTTTCGACCGGGAGTAAAAACTCAAGGACTGGAGTGGGTCCTACAAGCCTGCGGGAGACTGGTTCAGAGGGGCTGCCGTTTCAATTTGCTCATAGCGGGTGATGGGAAAGAGAAACCGCGATTACTTCATCTGGCTGAAAAGAACCTGGGCAGGCGAGTGCACTTTGTCGGCAAAGTTTCGCGGGAGAAGATGCATGAATTTTACAGTTCCGGTGATCTTTTTGTTTTTCCGGGGATAAGAGAAGGCCTGGGGATGGTGTTTTTAGAAGCCCAGTCATGCGGTTTACCGGTTGTTGCGTTTGCCAACGAAGGAATCCCCGAAGTAGTTAAAGATCAGGTAACCGGATTTCTGGTACCGATGTACGCCGCTGAACCTTTCGACCGTGCCGTTGAAAAACTTCTCTCAGACCAGGCACTGCGACGCAAAATGGGGATGACCGCCCGGAAGTATGTGCGAGACGAACACGACTTGGATAAAAATTACCGCGAAATGGAAAGTGTGCTTAAACAAATTGTTGGCTAAAAACACCCCAATAACCCGCTTCGGTTTGCTGCGGCATGCACCGACAGAGTGGAATCGGCAACAGCGGATTCAAGGTCAAAAAGACTCGCCCATCACCCGGGAAGGTCGGAAACATGCCGCCCGCTGGGGCAGGATCTTAAAAGCCCTATCCTGGCAACGGATTATATCCAGCGATTCGGGGCGCGCGCTAGAAACAGCTAAAATTATCAATAATTTTCTGCATATCGCCCTTCTGCAGGATGTTCGTCTGCGCGAGCAGGATTGGGGAGACTGGACCGGCAAAACCCTTGGGGGTATCAGCGCAGAAGCCCGCCGGGGTATGGCAAACCCAGAGGGAACCGGATGGCGTTTTTGCCCGCCCGGCGGCGAGGATCGATATTCAGTCTTGGAGCGAAGCCGGCTGGCTCTCACAGAGGCGGCAGAAAAATGGTCCCGCGATACGATCCTCATTGTTACCCATGAGGGTGTGATCAAGTGTCTCATTTACCACCTTTTCGATCGGAGTTTTTTACCTTCAGAACCCCGGATTATCCAGCCTTATCATCTGCACTGGCTTGTCTATGATGGACAGCAGTTGAGGATGGAGGGCGTGAATGCAATCCCTTTGCAATGAAGCGGAGAATCGGTGAAAAGGAGCTGCCTATGAGCAAAAGAATAAATAGTTACAAGTATTTGCGGGTTTTTCAAAACGGATAAATGGCTGATAAAGTAATTAGCGTTTGTTCGATACAATCAGAAAGTGTGTCATAATTCGTAAAAGGCCGTCATTCCGGATGAATCCCGCTTGGTGGTATGAGATCCGTGGTTCGACAGGCTCACCACCCTGAGCGAAGTCGAAGGGGAATCCAGCATTTCCAAATGTCAATAAGACATTATACTGGATCCCGGCTCGCGTCCGCTTCGCGGGACTTGGCCGGGATGACGAATTATGACACAACCTGAAAGTCACCGATTTTTTTTAAATTGCAATCTTTGTATAAGCATCTGAAAACGATCTAACAATCATGAAAGTACTGGTTTATTGCCAACACATCTGGGGTGTCGGCCACCTTTTCAGGATTCTCGAGATATGCAAGGCACTTCGTGAGCATCATGTTGTGCTGGTGACCGGCGGACCGAGGGTCGACGCCGCTTTGCCGGAGCATGTCCGGGAGTTTCGCCTCCCGGGACTCATGACGGATCGCAATTATCAGGGACTTTTTCCCACCGATAAAAATAAAACACTGGGTGAGGTCAAAAGGGAACGACAAAAACTGCTTTATGGCCATTTTATCAAAGAAGCACCGGACGTTTTTGTGATTGAACTTTATCCTTTTGGTCGTCGCGCCTTTCGTTTCGAACTCGATCCCATACTCCAAGGGCTTCGAAATGGAACTTTACCTGCCAGCCGTGTTGTATGTAGTTTGCGGGACATATTGGTTGAAAAAAAGGATCCGGCAGCCTATGAATCCCGGGTGGTCGATATTCTCAATCGGTATTTTGACGCGCTAATGGTCCATGCCGATCCAAATTATGTAAAAATTGACGAAACGTTTTCGCGTATCACAGATATCAACATAAAGATTTTTTACACCGGTTTTGTGACACCCGGACCCGCCCCCGGCGCCGGCAAACGCCTGAGACGCCGGCTGGGCATCTCCAATGATGAGGTTCTCATTGTAGCAAGTGCCGGCGGCGGCAAGGCCGGGATTGCCCTTCTAAAACCATTGATGGCTGCACTGGCACACACTCCTATCGATGCCCCCGTTCATCTTTATATCTTTACCGGCCCGTTTATGACCGAAGAAGAATATGGATATTTACAAAATGCTGCCGGCAAAAATGTCCATGTCTTTCGGTTTGCAAGCGATTTTTTGTCCTATCTGGCCGCTGCCGATCTTTCTGTGAGCATGGGAGGATACAACACGAGCATGAATATTTTGTCCGCCCGGGTTCCGGCGCTTATCTGGCCTTATCCCGGTGATCGAGAACAGGGTTTGCGTGCCCAAAGATTGGCCCGAATCGGTGCCATTTCAGTGATCGGGGACGAAGATCTTCAGCCGGAGCGTCTCGGAGTGCTTATGCACCAGAGCATCTGCCGGAAATCTTATCATACGGCGCCGATCAACCTAAACGGGTCCTTGAATGCCGCCCGATGGCTCACCCAGGGAGAAAGCCGATGAAAAAGGATCTGGCTGCAATTGTC
>JASFTQ010000168.1:0-10014 GCA_050053515.1 Desulfobacterales bacterium
CGAGATTCTTGATGTGTCTGTTGAGAGTGTCAAGGTTAGACTGCACCGGGCCCGCAAGAAATTAAAAGCAATCCTGGAAAAAGAGTGCAGATTCGAGGTCGATGATCGAAATGTCCTCATTTGCGACCCGGTCTCAAGAAAAAACTAAGATATTATGAGGGAACGGGCAATTTTTTGCACGACCTCTCGGATATTATATTTGATACAGCATTCTCAGCGATTGTGGGATGTGTTGAATGACCAGGGATTCGTCATAAATTAAGTCTAAAAATTCTGTGGATCGTCGTCAACAGTTTCAACCGAAAGGTGTGAGCCTTATCGGATTGAAATTATTCTGGTAAGGAGTATGCGAATGCACCAAAATGATTCACCGTTTCCAATTGTTGATTCACACGGCAGGCTCGAATGCAAGGAAATCTGGGGAGGCATCCGCAATCGAGACATAGAGGTCTCCGCCGGAAAAGTTATCGGTTCTATTTACTCTGTGTCCAGTAAAGGCGGCAGAGGCGGAGACATTTACTATTTTGGCGTCTGCAGGGGCGACACCATCAGTCGGCTGGCTATTGCAGATGTTACCGGTCACGGTGAGGCAGTCTCGGAAATAAGCCGATATGTCTACGATGCTTTAAAAGCCCACATGTGAGAGCCTGACAGTCGAGTCATTCTGGGCGAAGTCAACCAACTCATCAGCAGCCGAAGCCTGGATGCTATGACCACCGCGGCAGTTGTCGCGTACTACAGTCAAGAAGCTGAGGCGAGAGTATCTTATGCCGGTCACCCCCCCGTTCTTTACAGGCGAGCGGGCGAAAACGCCTGGTCCTATGCCAGACCGCCAGACCGCAATGGTCAAAGGGATGGCATTCCGCTAAACATCCCCCTTGCTATCGATTTGGATGCACAATACGGGCAGTTCACGATTCCCATGGTTCCCGGTGACCGGCTATTTATTTATACCGATGGCATCATTGACACACCCAGCCCCCAGGGTGAAAGCTTTGGATTAGCGCGCCTCAAAGATGTCCTTGATGCAAATGCGGGAGCCCCACTGTCTGAAATTAAATCGGCAGTCCTTAAAACATTGCATCATTATTGTGAAAAAGAAACAACTCATGATGACATTACCCTGATTGTGCTGGAAATTTGCTAGCGTTTACCCAGCATCTAAGTAGTTATGGAGACGATAAATTACACGAAACTCGAACAAGGCGATAACCGATACCGGTGAGTTGGACACTGCATGCGTCCTGGGCATAACCCGACATCTCTGGTATATCGCAACCATTCTCCTCATTTGGGCGCGCCAATTGGACGTGTCCGTGATTCTGGTAAATATTATACTTACATCCTACGAATAGATTTATCCGGTGTCAAAGACTGACCCACGGCACAGAATTCTTATCCTGATGAACAAGCGGAATTACTTTGTTGAGTTCAAGCGATAGGTTACAAGGCAGGTGAAATGACGGTTTAACCGTCATAATACCTTCTGATCGCATGCCTTGGAACACTTTGCAAGAAGCCGATTTGACAGCATCATGGATAGTTTGGACCGCAGCCTCACAGCCCATTACTACCAGCGCTTGATATTTACGCGCCCGTTTTGAAAGTTTTTTTCGACGCCTTGACGTCCACATACAGACAACAAATTGGTGGAGCAATTTACTCTTAAAAACATCTGTTTTGACTCCCTTTTTTTCCAAACTAGATTTAATCGTTTCTATCAGTTGTTCATAGGAAGCTGTTTTTAAAAACCTCTGAAAGAACTCAAAATACGGTTTATTTCTTCTCACGGCCAAACTGGCAGCCGGACAGAATCGGCAAGGGACAATCAAAACAGATTTGAACCTCTCAAGTTCGGGAAACTCGCTGATGTCTTTTAAATAGACCGGCATTTGTCACCTCCTATCCGTCTTATCGCAAACATCGTCCAATATATTAGGAACTTTTGCACGTAAGACGCAAGAAAAGAACAAAAGGTTACATATCGCCGAAATTTGGTTACAAATTTTGTATTCAACCAGGAAAGGGGTCAGGGATACTTTTGACTGTAAAGAATAACCCGATTTTGTGAAATGTGTAGGCCTGACCCCTCTGTTTGTCCTAGCCCTTGGGATTATTCTCCGATAATTTTAGACCAGCGGTTAAAGATATCCGTTAACCCGTCCCCGACAAAGCCGAGCACCAGGCCATAACCTCCCAGGCAATAATTCGCCTCGACAACCATATTCTGAAAAGTATCATCACCAAATTTTTGGATTAAAGCTTGGGGCGAGAAAACAAGTTCTATTTCATCAGGAAAAGGAGATTAGCGGTGGAAAAACATCTCAGCAGACGAAAATGGTGACCCGAGTGAATTGATGGTAACAACTGAATTTTTGAGTTACATTTGAATTTCAAGAGAGACTTTCATCAATGTACTAATATTTTAAACTCTATTTAGATGTCAAGTGAAGCTTGGTTTTTATAGTTGCCAAGGTGTTATAGTCAAAAACGTTTGATTCGGCATACTTTTGACGCCTAAAGTTGCCAGTCGTGTTTTTCCTTTGTGAGGCGCCGGCGCTCCTCGTCGCGGATTTCACGACGCAGCAACTTACCCACTTTGGATTTGGGCAGCATGTCGCGAAATTCGATATAGCTGGGCACTTTATATGCGGCCAACCGCTCGCGGCACCATTTAATGAGCTCCGCACCGCCCACACCTCGGGCGTCCTCTTTTAAAACAACGATGGCCTTGACCCTTTCTCCAACCCTGTCGTCGGGGACACCCACCACACAGGCTCCGATGACGGTATGGTGGTCCTGCAGGACGGCTTCGATTTCGGAGGCGGAGACCCGGAACCCCTTGTGCTTGATGATATCGGCTGAACGCTCCACGTAGACCAACTCTCCGTCTGCATCCTGCCGGACGAAATCGCTCATGCGGTAATAGATTTTACTGTCGAGTTCCACATAAGATTGTTTTGTCTCCGCCGGTTTTTTCCAGTACTCTTTCACCGTGTATGGTGATGTAACCAGAAGTTCGCCGCTTTCACCCGATGCTACCGGTTTCAGGGTGGTCGGATCGACCACCAGACATTCCCTGCTTTTTAAGGGAAGTCCGATGGTCGTTGGTTTGGGTTCCTCTTCAATGCGGCTGTAGGTGACGTGGCCGGCCTCCGTGGAACCATAGACCTGATAAATCGGAATGCCGAACTTTTCCTTCCAGCGGTTAAAGACTTCCAGCGGCAGGACATCTCCGCCGCAATAGCAATAGCGCAGCGAGCTTATGTCATAGCGATCCAAGCGGTCATTTTCCAGGATCATGCGGTAAAAGGCCGGTACCCCCAGCAGCCAGCGTGCACCGTATCGCTGGATGGTTTCCAGGATGGCGTCGATTTGGGGCGCCGGCATCAGCAAGGTGGTATTGCCCCTGTTGAGTCCCAGGGACATAAACAGACCGAGGGCCATAATGTGAAACAGCGGGTTGGCCGCCAGGTAGACGTCCCCGCTCTCTTTGAGATGGCTGCCGGCCACGTCATCGGTCACATCGTTGACATAGGATGTCATACCGATGTGGTTGCCCGGAACGCCTTTGGGGAATCCGGTGGTGCCGCCGGTATAAAGAATATAGGAGAGATCCTTCCAGGGGTCGATATCCACCGGGAAGTCCAGCGGTGCGTGTTGCAAGAGGCTTTTGAACGAATAAACCCGGTCGTCGCGTTCAATTTTCCCGTGAGGAATCTTATCAAATAGAATACCGAGATATCTTTTCCAGATCGGCAGAAGATCCACCAAATTGGTCACAATTGCGCGTTTGAGTTCGGTGCCGGCAAATACTTCCTGGACGTAACAGAAATTAGTGTCCAGGCAGATGATGGTCTCAGCCCCGGAATCCTTGATCATGTATTCCAGCTCGTAGGATGTATAGATCGGCGAAACCGGGACAATCACCGCTCCCATTTTCTGGATGCCGAGAAAGGCGATAACCCATTGAATGCAATTGGAGATATATATCAAAATCCGGTCGCCCTTTTTGACCCCCATATCGACCAGGGCCCCGGCAAACCGCTCACTCAGCGCGCGCAGGCGGCTGTACGAAAAATGCTCCCCCAGATAAATCACTGCTGGGTGGTTCGGATAGCACTGCGACATCCGATCGAATCGAGTAAAGGTGAGTTCTTTTTCCAATGCTTCCATTTGATTATCACATCCCGAAATAAGCAGAACGGACATCCGGGTTGTTCATTAATTCATCGCGGGTTCCTTCCAGCACCGCAGCGCCGTTTTCCAAAATGAAAGCGTAGTCTACGATCGGTAAAACCGGTCGAGCGTACTGCTCTGTCACAATAATAGATATTGATTGTTCATCTCGGATTTCTTTGGTTGCCCGCACCAGCAAGGCCTGCACCAGGGGGCTGAGACCCAATAGGGGTTCATCCAGCAACAATAGTTTTGGCTGGGCCATGAGTGCCCGCCCGATGGCCAGCATTTGCTGCTCACCGCCGCTGAGAAATCCACCGATCCTTTTTTTGAGATTTTCCAGAGCCGGGAATATTCTGAAGACATATTCCAGGGTTTCATTGGCCTGGGATGGGGCGGCCAGATAGCCCCCGATACGCAGGTTTTCAAGAACGGTGCATTCATTAAAAATTCGGCGTCTCTCCGGACAGAGAACAATTCCTATTTTCGCCCGCCGGCTGGGTTTGATCCCGCTGATGTCCCGACCGCGATAGCGGATTTTTCCCAGCACGCTGATTCGTTCACCGCCGGCCATTTCCTCCTTTTTGCGGATGTCCTCGATGATGCCCGAAAGGGTATACATGAGGGTGGATTTTCCGGCACTATTGGCGCCGAACACCCCCACAATTTGATTTTCTTCACACCTGAGGGTGACGTTGTTGAGGGCCAGCATATTCTCGTAGAAGACCATCAGTCCCAGGGCTTCAAGCATATCCCGCAACCTCCTCAACCTTTTCCGATCCGAAATAAGCCTCTTTGACTTTCTCGTCGGCCATGACATCTTCGGGCAATCCTTCGATGAGTTTCTCGCCGAAGTTCAGCACCATCACCCGGTTGGCCACCCTGAACAGCTCCCTTAACCGATGTTCAATCATAATCAGGGTGATGCCGTCCATTTGCAACCTTTCAATCAGGGGGACCATGCTGGCGATTTCACTCATGCTCAATCCTGAAAACACTTCATCACACAAGATGACTTCGGGTTTCAGCGAAAGACAGCGCGCAAGCTCCAGACGTTTCAAATAGCCGGTTGGCAAAGTCGAAGCTATTTTATAAGGGACAAAAGATTCACGCTCAAACCCCATTTCTTCGAGAATATCGATGCTGACCGTATTGCGGTCTCCCAGTTTGCCCCCGCCGCGCCAGCCGCCGGTGCGTTTGGCACGGGGTGAAAACAGCGGAATTACCAGGTTTTTGTAGGCCGGCAGACTATAATAGGGCCGCATGATCTGAAAGGTTCGCGTGATCCCCATATCGGCGATTTTATGGGCTGCTTTGCCGGTGATATTTCTGCCACGGAAATGAACCTTGCCGGCGGTCAAGTGGATGAATCCGGTGATGCAGTTGACCAGTGTGGTCTTGCCGGAACCGTTGGGGCCGATGATACCCAGGATTTCACCTTCCTTCAGATCAAAGCTGACCCGGTTTAAGGCCATAATCCCGCCAAAGGCTTTGGTCACATTTTGTACCTGCAGGATGGATTGTTGGCTCATACCTTGATCCATTTTTCAAATTGATGATATTTGCGCCGGCCGTATACCATGATACCTTCACTGCGAAGCATAATGAAAGCCAGAAGTATCAGGGCGTAAAAGACAATACGCAGGGTTCCGAAAGCCCGCAGCAATTCGGAGATGGGCACCAGTATAAATGCGCCCAGTACCGGTCCCACCAAGGTGCCGGCTCCACCGATGACGGTGGCTGCGATGGGCAGAATGGAAAAATCCAGTGCAAAGGAAGAAAGTCCGGCCCACATGTAAAGATGCGCCAAGTAAGCACCCCCCAGACAGCCCACGACTGATGCAATAAATACTGCGATGGTTTTGTAATAGGTAATACTCATTCCGGAAGCCCGTACGGCCTGATCATTGTCCTTGACGGCGCGGAACACCAGACCGATATCCAGATTCACCAGTCGCCTCGTGCCGAAAAGAAAAAGCAACACCATCAGAATAATAAAGTATTGTTCAACCCAGCGATTGGCGAAACTACCGATCCCCACAATTCCGTCGGTACCGCCGAGGATGTCCAACGCTTCGATAACCCTGATCAGTAAAAGCGGGTACATGAGGGTGATGATGGCAAAATAAACACCTCGCAGGGGCAAGCAGGGCAGTAAAAACAGGGTGCAGATGGTAGCACCGATGACGGTGGCCACAGGGATCGAAAGCAGGGGCGGCAAACCCAAGTGAGTATTGAGTATGGCAGTCGTATACCCCCCCACCCCTATGAAAAAAGCCCCTCCCAGTGACACTAGCCCCACAAAATGCGCCAACAGATCAAAACTCAGAGACAGCAGGGCATAAATACAGACAATAGAAATGACCCGCTGCCAGTACATGGAGGGCATGACCAGCGGTGCGATCAGTATTCCCACGATCAGCACCAGCCTGGGCAAGGTAAGATAACTCAACTCGCGCCAGGACATGAGTGCGTAAAGCCCGTCGGATCGCACTTTAATACCGCGGTCCAGCCTTTCTCTGCGGCGTTGCTCAATGTCCATTATCTATACTCTTTCTTCCAGTTCCTTCTGCCGGCCAAAGAGCCCGGAGGGTTTCAATATAAGCGTAATAATTATTGCCAGCAGTGCTACCACCATCTTGAAATGCGTTCCCAAATAGACTTCCGTTAAGATTTGGGCAAAGCCAATCAGTAAAGCCGCCAGCACCGCTCCCATCCAGCTCCCCAGACCGCCGACCACGCAGACGGCAATGGCCAAAATCAATACATTATAGCCGGTCTCCACAACGATGTTTCCCAGAGGAAGTAAGAGCACTGCCGCCAGGCCGGCCAGCATGGAACCAAAAACCATGGCCACCACCGCGATGCGATCGGAATCGATCCCCAGCATCAGGGCCGCACGCTCATCCTGAGCCATTCCGCGCAATGCCAGACCAATCCTTGTGAAATGGGTAAAAAACCAAAGGAAACCAACCAAAGCTATGCCGCAGACCAGTACAATGATGCGATGCAGATCCACCGGGACTCCGGCAATGAAAACAGTTCCCTCAATAAACGTTGGCAGCGTATAGGTCATTCCCTTAAATCCGCCCCAGCGGAGTGCTTCCAAAATGGCCAATCCGATAGCGTACGAGGCAATAATTTCGGAAATGGCCATTCCCCGAACCCGAATCATTATAAACTGATAGATCAAGGCACCGATTACACCGGTAGCCATAATGGCAAGCACGATGCTTAAAAAATAGTGTAACCCCCAGGCGCGCAGAAAACCCCAAACAATAAAACCGTTTATAATATACAAAGCGCCATGGGCGAAATTGGGTACCCGACTGGTGCCGTATACCAAAGCGAATCCCAGGGCCATCAGCGCCAGGGTGATACTGTGGATCGAACCATAAATGACTATTTCAATGAGTATTTCCATGATCGGGGCTAGGTTTGTTCCATAACCATGTTCGCAACAAAGGGGACCTTTGGAAGAGCTGTTAATATAAAGTCATAAGTGGCCGGTTTGCTTCCTTGCAAACCCCGCCTTAAAAGGCGACGCTTGCAGGGCAGCTGTCTGAAACAGGTATCTTCCTTTCCGGGCTACGAAGCACTGCCGAACGGCAGAACCCCCGCCCTTTAGAGGCTGTGTCATAATTCGTCATCCCCCGCAAAAAACGTCTGGATCTTTGACCGGCCAGGCCGGGATTCAGTAGTGGCCTGTTAACATTAGCAAATCCTGGATTCCGGATCTCATCCCGCAGGGCGGGATTCGTCCGGAATGACTGCTTTTTAAGAATTGTGATACAGCCTGTAAAGGGCGGGGAACTTCACGGGTACCTAAGGTTATGGAAACCAGTTAAGTTTGCTGAAAAGCTATCCACGACGCCGAAGATAACCAACCGGTTTCGATAACTTCATTCATTATAGTGGGCTAACAGGTCTATTAGGTCCTGCTAGCCGTTAGATTATTTCATCCAGGGCGGCAGCTTGATATCCCCCATGGCAATCGAGGGAGGGAATACAACAACGCGTTTTCCCGCCTGCCACTGAAAGATCGTACCCACTGCACCTTCCTTCGGATCCAGGCTGGGAATAACCTGGTGGTTTTTGGGATCGAATCGAATGCGGCCATAAACGCCCATCATATCCGTCTTTTCCAGTGCCGTGACGACCGCATCGGAATCCAGAGTACCGGCCCTTTCAATGGCGTCCTTCAAAACATAGACAGCCATGTAACTGCTGGACGTGCCGTAACCTTCGGGTTCCAGCCCCCATCTTTTCTTGTAAGCCTTAACAAATTTCATGGTCCAGTCGGAAGCATTCGACGGCGCATTGCCGGCGTTGACCACATTGGCCAGGGTGTACTCGCCTTTTCCTTCCGATGCTTTCCAGAATCCCGGCTGTTCTGCGGGTTGAAGAATTGATCCGAAAGGAAGGGCCGGGACTTTCATGTCATACCATTGCTTCATGAGAATGGAAGCCTCCGGCATGTCCATGCAAATGACAATAACCTGGGCCTTTTCTCGCCGTGCTTTCAAAAGACCCATAGAAAAATCGGTAGCGCCGGTCGGGTATATCTCAGGCTCGCCGATAACGGTCCACCCCTTTTTAGCCATTACCTTGGCAAAGATATTGCCAAAAGCGCGTGCATGGGCCACATCCTGTATCATGATATACAGTTTATTGAGGTCGAACTTCTCTCCGATTTCCAACAACGCGGGAATTTGCTCGCCAACCGCAATCCATTTGGCTTCACCGGTAATTCGAAAAAGATACTTGTATTTATCGTAGTTTTCGGCCACTCGGGCGTGGTATGCAGGAGTCAACACGCCGGTGGTCAGGATGGAGATCTTCTTATATTTGGAGAGCAGGTCCATTGCCGCCAGGCCGGCCTCCGAACGCACCGGTCCGCCCATAATAAAATCGGCATTTTTTTCTAATATGAGCTTTTCCACCGCCAAAAGGGCTTCACTGACGGGCACTCCGGGCTCCAAATCCCGGGTATCGATGACCTCTATCTTAAAGGGCCGTTTTTTTCGCCCCACCTTGACGCCGCCGGCCTTGTTAATTTCCTCCACGGCCAATGTGATAGCTCTCTCAGCATCCCATCCGTAAAGGAAAGACGTGGCAAGGGGGCAACCGATGACAATGGGTTTTTTCGCCAAAGCGGTATTTGCGGGCAGGATAATAAACACTGCCATTAGAACGACGGTCAGGATTTTAAGGTTTCTTGCTTTCATATCTAACCCTCCTTTACTTGGATGCAACTGGTTATAGGTTTGAATGATTGGGCCAAATAAATGTTGATTCAGCCACAACCGCTGAAATTGAGTATATGTGGGGGATTGCGAGGTGGCATCCTCCGAGATACCGGCATCATTATCCTTTAACTGAATCTATGGACCGCGATAGCGAGTGTATTCCATGTCCCGCCTCCTAGCGGCGGGACTGTGGTGTTAGCGAGCGAATCAAAAAATAGATAGAATATCTTTAGGTGTTTCCCGCCCAGGCGGGACGGTAGCCTGCTGCGAGGTACGCTTTAATTGTTCTTTGGAGATAAATTTCTTATATTAGAGCGAGATGGTATCTAAAAAGAAACTATTTATTTGAGGGTTCGGGGTGTTTCTTTCACGACAAGATGATCGCCCCGCTGCTTCCAGCGGGCAGAGGGCGATTGCCGCCGAGAAAGGCAAAACACGGCGTTGGTTCTTGTCGGAGCGAACGTTTTAAATCGCCGGCAGTAAAATGCAGGGCAGTTGCCGCTGTCAGGCTTGGCAGGCAACAACCCGGCATCTTGCCGTGAAAAAAAAACCCCGAAACCTGATTTATTTGTTTATGGCACTGCTT
>JASFTQ010000169.1:0-9909 GCA_050053515.1 Desulfobacterales bacterium
CGCTCATTCGGCGGGAGCTTCCCTAAATACTTTGCTGTCGCCCGGCGGAACTTTATCGGCTATTGCCGAAAAATACAGCACAATCCCCAACGAATCATCTTTGATCTTCCATCAAAAAGATAGTTGCTATGAACATAATACAGCTCACTCGACCAAGGTATGAGACCAGCAGCTCTTTTAAATTGATGTTTAAGTTAACGCCTATCTGAACTTCGTCAACCGATTACAAACTTTCAGTTAAAAAAAGGATCACCCATAGAAGGATGGGACAGCATTATTTTTAAAGCTTTAAGAGCCATTCTGAATGGATGCTTGACAAATATTGCGTCTGTCTATATTTTTTCTTTCCACTCTTAAACATGTCTTCTAAAATCCAAACATCGAGGTAAGATCATGGCGGATATTTTCGATCCCGTCCTCCTAGCGCGCATCCAGTTCACTTTCACGATCTCGTTTCATATAATTTTTCCGGCCTTCACCATCGGTCTGGCCAGTTGGCTGGCTGTTCTCGAGTGGCGCTGGTTGAAAACCGGCAATAAGGTTTATGCAGAAATATACCGCATGTGGGTCAAGATCTTTGCCGTGACATTCGGCATGGGTGTGGTCTCAGGCGTGGTCATGGCTTACCAGTTCGGCACCAACTGGTCGGTATTCGCCGATAAAGTGGGAAATGTCATCGGCCCGTTACTCGGATATGAAGTGCTCACGGCCTTTTTTCTGGAGGCCTCCTTTTTGGGCATCATGCTGTTCGGCTGGAACCGCGTGAGTCCCAAAATGCATTTTGCCGCAACCGTCATCGTTGCCGTTGGAACCCTGATTTCGGCCTTCTGGATTCTGGCGGCCAACAGCTGGATGCAGACGCCCCAGGGTTTTCGTATCGGTGAAAATGGCCTGTTGTACCCCACCAACTGGTTTCAGGTAATCTTCACCCCATCTTTCCCCTACCGTTTTGTACATATGATCATGGCGGCCTATCTGACGACGGCCTTTGTGGTGGGCGGGATCGGGGCATTTTATCTCTGGCGCAAGCGCCATGTGAAACACGCCGGGGTAATGTTTGGCATGGCCATGCTCATGGCCGTATTCGTTGCGCCCCTGCAGCCGATAATCGGTGACTTGCACGGACTGAATACGCTGGAGCATCAGCCGGCCAAGGTGTCTGCTATGGAAGGCCTTTGGGAGACCCAACGAGGGGCTGCCCTGAAGTTGTTCGGATGGCCGGATCAGCAGGAAGAACGAACCAAATATACCATTGAAATTCCCAAACTATCCAGCTTGATTCTCACTCATGATCTCAACGGCGAGGTCAGGGGCTTAAAGGAATGGCCTAAAGACGAACGTCCGCCGGTGGCCTGGGTTTTCTGGTCATTTCGGGTCATGGTGGGCATCGGTATATTGATGGTGGTCAGCGGTGTTATGGCCGTTGTCCTGTTTTTCCGCAAGAAATTATTCGAGACCCGCTGGTTTCAATTTTGGTGCATGGCTTTGACACCGGCAGGGTTTATCGCCGTGCTTGCCGGATGGTTTGTCACGGAGATTGGCCGCCAACCTTACATCGCCTATGAGGTGCTGCGAACCTCGGAGTCCGTGTCACCGGTGATCGGTCCCAATATTGCCCTGTCTCTTCTGGCTTTCATCATCACATACATTTTTGTGTTCGGTGCCGGCAGTTATTACATTTTACGGTTGATCGGCCAGGGACCCGACACCACGGACAAAGCTTACGGCACCCATGGCGTGGGGGAGCCGCCCCTGGTTACGGATATCGTTTCTGAAACAGGAGGTAAACATGTTTAGCTTCGGAAGCTTCCTGGACTTACCCCTCATCTGGTACTGTCTGATCGTCACGGCCATTTTTCTTTATGTGATTTTGGATGGTTTTGATCTGGGCGTGGGCATTTTGTTCCCCTTTGCACCTTCCGATAAATGTCGTGATCGGATGATGAACTCGATTGCACCTTTCTGGGACGGCAACGAGACATGGCTGGTGCTTGGTGGCGGCGGGCTTTTCGCAGCCTTTCCACTGGCATATGCTGTATTGATGCCCGCCTTCTACATCCCCGTAATTCTTATGCTGCTCGGGCTGATTTTCCGCGGGGTAGCCTTCGAATTCCGATTCAAGGCAACCGGCAAATCAAAAAGACTCTGGGATTATGCCTTTCACTTTGGTTCCCTGACTGCAACATTCACCCAGGGCATGATCCTGGGCGGCTTCGTGCAGGGGGTCAGGGTGGCGGGTCGGAGTTTTGCCGGCAGCTCATTCGATTGGCTCAGCGCGTTCACCATAATGACGGGTCTTGCGCTGGTTTGCGGATACACGTTATTGGGAGCCACCTGGCTGGTTATGAAAACCGAGGACACCACCCAGGACTGGGCCCGAAAGTGTGCCGGTTACGTGCTTGGCTACGTCGGCTTGTTTATGGCCTTGGTGAGTCTGAGCATGCCGTTCATAAATGACGGTATAAAGACTTTGTGGTTTAGCTTGCCCAACTTCTTTTTGCTGCTGCCCATGCCGCTGTTGTCGATCGGGGTTTTCATCTTACTGTGGCGCGATTTGCGAACCCCAAGGGAAAACCGCCCGTTTTTCTTAAGCCTGGGACTTTTTCTGCTAAATTATATTGGGCTGGGAATCAGCCTGTGGCCCTGGTTGGTTCCCTTCGAAATTACCCTCTGGCAAGCGGCGGCAGCACCGGAATCCCAATCGTTGCTGCTGATCGGAACCGTTATCATGCTGCCCATAATACTCTGCTACGTGGGATACTGTTACTATGTCTTCAGAGGAAAAACGAGCCATGAAGCCGCTTACTAAAAAGAAACAGCAATGGGCCTGGTTTATCGGGCTTTGGTGCGGCGGACTGGCGGCCGTATCGATTATAGCCTCTCTCATCCGCTGGATGCTGGGGATCCAATAATATGGCCACCTTTGCCTATAAATCCTGGCCTTTCAAGCAAGCCCAAAGGCTACAGAAGCGTTCGAGCGACTCGCCCGGTGCGCCGGTAAAGTTTGAGACCGGTTTTGGTCCCAGCGGGTTGCCGCACATCGGCACCTTTGCGGAAGTGGCGCGCACAACCTGGGTGCGCCATGCGTTCGAATTTTTAACCCAGTCGCCCACCCAGCTTATTGCCTTCAGCGATGATATGGATGGGTTGAGAAAGGTGCCGCTGAATATCCCGCAACGGAAAATGCTGGCTGAAAATCTGGGCAAACCGCTGTGTCACATTCCTGATCCATATGGTGAGTGTGAAAGTTACAGCGCATACATGAATAACAAATTACAAGAATTCTTGGATAGGTACGACTTTGATTATACCTTTCAAAGTTCCTATAAAGCCTATACCCGCGGTGATTTTAATGAGGGACTGGCGGTTCTTCTTCAAAAGGTGGGGGATGTCAAAGCTATTATCTTGCCGACAATGAGCGCCGAAAAGCAAACCGGCTGGTCGCCGTTTTTCCCGGTGTGCGGAAAGTGCGGACGGATTTACAGCACCCGGGTTGTTGCATATCACCCTGAAGATAATACGATTGACTATGTTTGTGACAGAGAAGAAGGGTTGGTCAAAAGTTGCGGGCATAAAGAGGCGACCTCCATCTTTAATGGCAAGGTTAAAGTGGGCTGGAAAATAGACTGGGCCCTGCGCTGGTATTCTTACGACATCGCTTATGAAATGTACGGTAAAGATTTAATCGAATCCGCAAAGCTTTCCGGTAAAATCGTCCATCTGATGGGCAAACAGCCCCCGGCAGGCTTTTTTTATGAACTTTTTTTGGATGAAGAGGGCCGTAAGATTTCAAAAAGCATCGGCAAAGGGTTAACAATCGATTCCTGGACGAACTATGCTCCTTTGGAGTCTTTGCTTTACTATATTTTTCAAAACCCCAAACAAGCCAAGCGGCTCTTCTGGGGAATCGTGCCGAAGTCTGTAGATGACTATCTTGATGGTATATCCCGATACGGCGGGCTGGACCCCCAAAAACAGCCTGACTCGGCCATATGGCATCTTTTTAACAAGGGTCAAAATGTTCCGGCTTACACAACCACCATAACCTTTTCATTGATCAATAACCTCATTGCCGCCCTGGGAAGTGATGACTTAGATTTAATTATGGGGTATCTCAAACGATATGATGCCTCGATTGAAAAGTTCACAGCCGTCATAGAGGATCTCGTAAAGAAAGGGATGAACTACTATCGGGATTTTATCTTACCCGGCAAACGGTATCGCACTCCCACCGAAGAAGACAAAAAACTATTACTGTGTCTTCGCGATAAACTGGCCGAATATGAGGGTGATGACGAAAACGAACTGCAATCGCTTCCTTTTGACGCGGCGCGCACCTTTAATGTTTCCCCTAAATATTTTTTTACAGCATTTTACCAGATTGTTTTTGGCCAGGACCGCGGCCCGCGCTTTGGGACATTCATCCGGCTGGTGGGAAAAGATTATGTCCTTAACCTTTTGGACAAGGCCTGCAAATCCTGACCCGCATTTTTAGTGATTTAAGAGTGAAGATTCACGCCATGGTGGGGGTGGGGCTTGCGGGTGGGTGCTCGCTATTCAGCGAGCTGTTGCCCAGGCCTAACACCGGCAACTGCCTTTTACATTTATTGTGAACCGTGCCTTGATGCGAGTTTTTCAAACATCCTCACAAGCCCGGTTCCGAGGGTGTAGAGGGATTCTATATTGAGATTGTCCTCGGCGGTTGAATCAAAAAAAAGACTGAGACTGGAATCGAGATCGTCTTCGGGTTTCCAGTAGCAAATCAGAATCGGCACTTTCGGCAAAGGATACAGCACAAGTGAAATATCAGAATTGTACTGATTTTCCAGCGGCTTGCCGTTGAAAATACGAATCAAGTCCTCAAAAAGATCCGTGTAAGTATCGGCAATTCTTTTTAGTGGTTTTTCGCATCTCTGCTCAAAAAGTCGAGACCAGGTTTTCCCTTTTTTAAGCTCCCTGAAGGGTACCCATTTTCCGGAAACCGGATTTTCCGTGCAGTTTAAGATATAGCCGAGAATCGGTATGGTTACCCATGGATGGACGTGGATTTCCGATGAAAGGTTTCCCTGCGAATCCACATGAAAGTCCTTGCCGAGAACGTTGATCGTAAATCTATCCCCCGAAACCCTGGCCCCCAATCTCTTTGCCGATGAAGAAAGATCAATAGTGGAAACCTTCCGTTTCAGCAGGTCCATGGCTTTATCGAGGTCCTGCTCCATGCCTCTGTGGCCTCCGGTTTTTGCGCCATAGCGCTCGATGACACTCTTATCCAGATAGGGGCATTCATGGAGCTGTTTTTGGCCCTTGAACACTGCCGCTGCAAATGCCAGGCACGTGGCTTCGTAACATTCTCTGCAGTTTGATTGATTGAGCAACTTGAAGATATCCATCGTCGTTCGCAGCTGGGACATACGATATGCCTCCTCTCTCCACCCTGTGGTATCCTGCCCGTTTTTCTAATATATATTTTCTCTTAGCGCACTTGGTTTGGATGGGCAAGCAGCGGCCGCAATCCGGGTTGCCCCGATAAATAATTTTACAAGGCCCGTTGATGGTCATGTTAAACAACCTGCTTTGGAACTGGGCGGATATTGTTTTTCTCCTGCATAAACACAAAGGATATGGTTGCATTAACGAAGTTGATCTTATATATGCAAATCAGCACACACCAGAACTTTAGCGGTTCTGGTTTCATGACCCTGCTGCTGATATCCTGTGCTTACAGAATTCACGGGGATATTCAGCGTCTTGTGGAGGGGATTAAGGCCAGACGAGTTTTAAGCCATTCCGACTGAAAACAATACGATACTCGGATGATGGACACCCGTAAGTTGCTGATGCCGGATGCACGTCGTAAAGCGCCGCTGGTTTTTGTGGCCTGTTTGTTAATTTTAGTCGGCGCCGAAGTCGTTGCATCGCTGACCCAACGCAGTTTCGGTCGAACCGCGGTCAGCAATGTCAGGTATAAAAACTTTAACGCCATTCCTATTCGGGCCAAATTGCTGAAACCTGTTCAGGCCGGCACCGCGAAACCTTTGCCCGGTATTGTTTACATTCACGGTTATCAGAACAATCGCGAAACCAGTGATGCCTATTGTATCGAGTTGGCACGCAGGGGATTCGTCGTCTTAGAGATCGATGCCATCGGGCGGGGAAACTCGGGAACAGCCACCGATATCAACTCCCCGGCTTTTGATTTCACCTATGGCAGCCGCAGCTCCCTGGAGTACCTAAAATCCTTACCCTTCGTCAATACGAATGCTATTGGGTTGATGGGTCATAGCCTGGGGGGTGAGATGGTCTATCGGGTGGCCCTAAAAGATCCGACCGTAAAAGCCGTTGTGTTTTCCGGCTTTGCCTATACTGACGAGGCAACCCCGTTGCGCCCCCCAAACATGTTGATGATATTCGGCAAGTATGACGAATTTCGACGACGGATGACGGGAACCGGAAATTTTGAAAAGGAGTGGATGCAAACGCAAAGAACCAGAACCGTGTTTCCCGCCAGCCATCCGATCCTCGGTAAAACCTACGGCGATTTTACTAAAGGAACGGCGCGCCGGGTTTTTATGCCGCGGATTACCCACCTTCAAACATCCCACAATCATAGGGCTGTCGCCGAAGCGCTGGATTGGATGAAGCAGGCGCTGAACCCGCCCCAAGAGCTCTGGATTGCTTCAGATCGACAAATCTGGCAGATTAAGGAAGGGGCAACCCTGATTGCCATGGTGGCCTGTTTGGCCTCGCTTTTGCCGTTGGGTCTCGTGTTGTTGCGCACAAAATTTTTCCGTCCGGTCCTGTCAACGTCTTCCGGGCGTTACGCCTGCAGCCTGAAATCCTATCTCAAGCTAGCCGCTTTAAACGGCGCGCTCATGTGGCTGTATCTTCCATTAATATTTGTTTTGTTCGGGGTGCATATCTACCTGGTGCGGATCGACAATGCGTTTCCGATGATGATGGTCAACGGTATCGCCTGGTGGTTTGTCTGGATAAACATCATCGGCTTTTTTTGTTTTCGCTTTTGGTTCAAAAGACGATCACGGGAGACGGGATTAACGCTGGCGGATCTGGGCCTTTCCTATCGGGAAGACCGCTTCGCTTTGAACACCGTATTGATTGGCAAAACAGTGTTAATTGCCGGCATGCTTTTTATTTTTGCTCTTTTGAGTGAAACTATTCTTGAGCGTCTTTTTATCGTTGATTTCCGTTTCATCTTTCCGTTTGCCAGTGACCTGACACCGTATCGCGCCCGGCTTTGGCTGGTATACTTTCCGTGGATGCTAGTCGGCTTTCTTTTGATGGGAATATTTATTCACGGCCAGCTCCGCAGGCCCCCGAAGCAAACCTGGTTGAAAACCTTTGCCACCGCCTCGGTATCAAATACTCTGGCTCTGATCGTACCATTGATTCTCTTGCTGATGGTTCAATACATACCGCTGTTCACCACCGGGTTTATTCCATTCAGCGGACCGGGGGGAATGTTCATAGCTTTTTTACACAACCTCATGCACATTGTAATGGTACTTATCCTGGTCACCCCCATATCCGCCTGGTTTTATCAAATCACCGGTAAAATTTATCTCGGTGCTGTCCTGAATGCCGCCCTGGTCACCTGGATGTTTGTATCTTCCCAGGTCATTGCTCCCATACCGGTATAACTAAAAATGGAACCAATGGCGGCTATCATTTGATGTGAGGCGGCAATAGAGGAGCTATAGTCATTGTCAAAATAACATTCCGATTGCCCGAGGTGCCGAGAGGGGGTAAATTTTTGTCGACAATCGGAACATTATTTTGACATCCCCTACAAGTGACTGAAAAAGGATCTCGGCAAAAGGAGCCAAAGATGAACCCCAGAAGCTTTATCACCAATTTCAATAATTATTGGCCTGAGATCGCCGATGATGCATTTGTGGATATATCGGCGCGATTAATCGGCAAGGTTAGAATCGGCATCAAAGCGTCCATATGGCCGGGCGCTGTTTTACGCGCCGATGACGAGGAAATTATCATCGGCAAAGAAAGTGCCGTGCTTGATCTAAGCCTGATTGAAGCACCTTGCGGACACCCCGTGATTGTTGAGGCGGGCGCTTTGATCAGCCATAAAGCTTGTTTGCACGGCGCCACCGTAAAGTCGGGCGCGTTGGTTGGAATCGGTGCCATCGTGTTGGATGGCGCGGTTATCGGAGAAGAGGCGCTAATCGGAGCCGGTTCGGTGGTGCCGCCGGGCACGGGGGTGCCGCCTGGGATGTTGGTGCTGGGTCAGCCGGCCAAACCCGTGCGCGAACTGAAAAAAGAAGAGAAACAAAATGTTTTTGCTCAGCTCAAGGACCTGAGAACCAAGGCCGATGTGTATCGCAGGCAGCTGAACCGAAAATAATGATATTGCAGCATAAAAAATGACTCAATTTGGGTAATATTTCATACGAGGTTTTCAACACCGGCAATATCGATCTTCTTTTTTTGAAACCATCGATTTTTCAATGAGAATTTCCAGGTGTTTTTTCATGAGGGCCTCTTCAGCGAAGGCGAAAAAGGCCTCAGGTTCGCGCTTGCGGCCATATACAATCCAGGCCGCTACAATCTCTTTCATGGTTTTGGGTGTCGCCAGATGTTGCAGGAGTTTTTCGGTTCTATTTCTAATGACTCCCAGATACTTTTCCCAGAGTTCAGCCGGGCTGCTTTCAAAGACGCCGGTTTCGTGGCCGGTGAGCCAGATTTTGGCCGGAATTTCTCTTAAGCGTTTCACGGATTGAATCGTTTCTTCAATGCTTGACTCGCGATCACCATACCAGGGACCAAACCAGCTTAGATCGTAATCGCCCATAAAGAGCACTTCGGGCTCTTTGAAGAAAAAAGCCGTGTGCCCCGGTGTATGTCCCGGCGTGTGGATGACCTCCACGGTGACCGGTTCCAGCCGGATCTGCTGGCCATCCTGGAAAAATTCGTGCGGTTTGCGGGGTCGATAATGAAATTGTTCGATCATTATGTGTCGCCAGAATTTTCGGTGTTCCTCAATTTCAACGCCATAGCCGTCCAGAAACAGTTCTATATCCGACAGCATCGGCGCGTCTTTTTGGGATATCCTTAAAGGCACATCCTCAAACAGATCGAGATGGGTGATGTGATCCTCATGCCAATGGCTGAGCCACACGGCCTTTACCCCGGATTCCTGCTTTAACCGCGTCAGACGGTCACGATCCGAGGCCGGATCGATCAGCACCCCGGCGCCCTCAATATATATCGAATGACAATGGGGATACTTGCCGTTGTTCCGGCCCGGAATAAACCGCACGGGCCCGAAACTGCGTTCTTCCATAATGACTCCTTTCCGACTAAAAAATGCGGGTAACATATCACAGCACCTGCCGCTGTGCAAACCCAGGTTCCCATTAGGGCCCTATCCGAAGCCAACAACCACTCGTGGACAGGTTGTGTCACAATTCGCAAAAAAGCTGTCATTCCGGACGAATCCCGCCTTGCGGGATGAGATCCGGAATCCAGGGTGATTACAAAATATTGGCCACCGGGATGCCGGATCCGTCCTCGCGAAAGTGATCCCGGACGGGTTTTTCTCATTTTTATTTGACAATCAAAGGGCTTCTCAATAATTGTTTTTTGTCCATTAAGAAAAAAAATAGGAGGCCACATGAACCGGATCATCGCCTTCTGGGTTCACCCCAGATCGATTTCCACGGCGTTTGAAAGAGTGTTTATCGAAAGAGGTGATTTCAAGGTGCTCCACGAACCTTTCAGCGCCCTGTACTATGTGTATGAAAAAAGGGTTGACTGCCCCGGCCAGCACATCGATCCCGACGCCCCCATGAGCTACCCGGATATCAAAAACTGGATCCTGCAAGAGGCTGAAAAAGCGCCCGTGTTCTTCAAGGACATGTGCTATCATCCCTT
>JASFTQ010000170.1:0-9874 GCA_050053515.1 Desulfobacterales bacterium
GCCAATTTTCAGCGGTATTGTCGGGTGTCAAGGATATCAGGGCTGTTATTGAAGACGCTCAAAACCAACAAAAGTTGTATAAAAAAAGAACGATATTATTTGTTGATGAGATTCATCGATTTAACAAAGCGCAACAAGACGCCTTTTTGCACCATGTTGAAAGCGGGTTGATCACTTTGATCGGTGCGACCACCGAAAATCCCTCTTTTGAAGTCATTGCCCCGCTGTTATCCAGATGCCGGGTGATTACGCTCGATATGCTAACTGATGACGATATCGGACATATTTTGAAGCGCGCCTTAGAGGATGCGGACAAAGGCCTCGGCAAGCTGAATCTTATACTGGCCCCCGAGGCGCTGTCTCATCTTATTCGCATTGCCAACGGGGATGCCCGGGTGGCTTTGAACGGTTTGGAAGTAGCCGTCGCACTGATCATATCGGACAGCAAAGATTTAGAAGCACCCCCCAAAAGACATCTAACCCTTCAAAACGTGGAGAGGGCCCTTCAGAAAAGGGCTTTGCGCTACGACAAATCAGGAGAAGAACACTACAATCTCATATCGGCATTTCACAAGAGCCTGCGTGGCAGTGATCCCGACGCCGCACTGTACTGGCTTGCGCGTATGCTGGCAGCCGGGGAAGATCCTTTATACATTGCCCGACGAATGGTCAGATTTGCCTCCGAGGATGTCGGCAATGCCGACCCCCGCGCGTTAAGTACGGCCCTCAATGCCAAGGAGGCTTTTAGGTTTCTGGGCCATCCCGAAGGTGAGCTGGCTCTGGCTCAGGCCGCGCTTTATCTGGCAACAGCCCCAAAGAGCAATAGCGTTTACAGGGCTTACGGTGCCGTAGCAGAAACCGTCAGAGAATCCGCTACCCTGCCAGTCCCGTTACATATACGCAATGCCCCTACCGGATTGATGAAGGAGCTGGGTTACGGAAAAGATTACAAGTACGCTCATGATTATGGGGATGCTTATACACCGCAAGAATATCTGCCGGATAAATTGAAGGGCCAAATTTTCTATGAACCGACCGACAGGGGTTATGAAAAATACATCCGGCAGCGGCTTGAACACTGGCGCAGCCTCAAAGATAAAGCCTCAGCGGGCAAAAGCGGCAAAGATCCCACTGACAAAACTTCTGATAAATGAACCGCTGAACGGACAAGGCCTATTTGACTGTTGAACCGCGATAGTGAGCGCATTCCCCGCAGCTTGCTGCGGGGTTAGCGAGCGAACCAGAAAACAGATAGAATTCCTCTCGGGGAAGATTCCCTGCAGCTTGCTGCAGGGTACGCTTCAATATATTTTCGGGACAGCCGACAGACGTTCAGGTGGTTTTAAGCACAAAGCTGAATTTCCGTGTCTCTGTTGACACTGCACCATCTTTTTTTCGATTAAACGTGCGTTCCACAAAGGTTACCCTGCCGTTTTTTTTTACCAACAGGATGGATGAAGACCGCGTGCCGTAGACAGTGCTCGAGATGAACAATGGAGACAATGTACGTTCCCATTCGAGACCCACACCGGTTTGGGGCAAGTCTTCATCAGGCGGCACAGCGTTGTCTTCCAGTAGTTCAAGCAACAGCTCATAACGAACCTTTCTGCGGGCCGTCAAGAGGTCTCGTAAATTCCTTTTTCCCTTTTTTACCTTTGGCCAAGGTGTGTCAAGCAGGTGGTTGCTGATGCCGTATAGACCGGGATGCAATTTTCGGGCACCATTGCCGCGGTTGGAATAGTACCACAGGTCTGAGCTATCGCCGATCAGGAGGTTAAACCCATTGTAGTGCCGTCCGCGGGGTGCAATCCGTTGCAAGTAGGTTGCGGCGGACTGGGACCCGCTGAGAAAATCGCTGACCAACAGGCCGCGGGTGGGTGCCTGCGCGAGTTGGTGCAGGGGGTCCCGATAGTTTGTTACCGCAGCAAAGTGTCCGCTGCGATTGATACCGAGCCAGGTTCCGTTGCATTTCAAGTCGCGACCGGCAACAATTTCGGGTATATCCTTCCAGGGTCCCAAAGGGCGGGTAGGGCGGTCGTAAAACTCATCCCGGTTGGCTGCAAACACGAGTTGATATTCGGGATGCTGGTTATAAGCCAAAAGTATCAGGCACATTTTCATCTCCATTGACCTTGAACGGAAGAATGTGCTATGAAACGCTTTTTTGATGATCAGTTTGTTCGTAAAAATAATCAGCAGCTATCTGGAAGTCAACGGTCACCCCTGGGCGGGCTGGTCTGATTTCCGCCGCTTCAGGCAGAGAAGGGCAAAAGCATACCGGTAATTCAATTGTTGCACCTGGAAACAGCGGCCGTTTGGTATGGCAATAAATCAACGACAGGAGGCTGGGATCATGAAGGAAGTGGTCATTGTCAGTGGATCAAGAACAGCAATCGGCAATTTTGGTGGAGGTTTAAAAGAGGTGCCCGTGGTGGAACTGGGTGCAACCGTCATCAAGGATGTATTAAAACGGATTGGATTGAGGCCCGTGCCCAGTCAGCAAATGGAGCAGTATGCTCCCGACAAACTAAAAGGCCTGGGCAGGATTGAGCTTGAAAACGGTTTTTATGATTACGACGATACGCTTGCTCCTGTTACTATCGACGAAGTCATCATGGGTCACGTTCTCCAGGCAGCTCAAGGGCAGAACACCGCCAGACAGGCCATGATAGGCGCCGGTATAACAAAGGAAACTCCGGCGGTTACCATTAACAAGGTGTGTGGTTCAGGCCTAAAGGCCATCGCTTTAGGAGCGGTTGCCATAATGACGGGACAGGCAGAAGTCATCATTGCCGGTGGTCAGGAAAATATGAGCCTGGTTCCCATGTCACTGCCAAAAGCGCGATGGGGTTATCGAATGGAGATCAGCGGCACCGGTCACATTCATGACCTGATGGTGTTCGACGGCTTATGGGAAATCTTTTACGGCTATCATATGGGAATCACCGCTGAGAGTATCGCCTCCATGTTCGATATCAGCCGTCAGGAACAGGACCAGCTGGGAGTTTTGAGTCACTCCCGAGCCCGAAAGGCCATTGAAGACGGCATTTTTAAGGAAGAAATTGTTCCGATTGTCACGAAAACCCGCAAAGGTGAGACCGTTTTTGATCTTGATGAACGCCCGATGGACACCGATATGGAAAAAATGGCCAAGCTCAGACCTGCCTTTCAAAAAGACGGCACCGTAACTGCCGGAAATGCATCGGGAATAAATGATGCTGCCGCTGCCGTGCTTCTCATGCCTGCGGACAAGGCCAAAGAAATGGGACTCGAGCCGATCGTAACCGTCAGGTCCTATGCCTCGGGCGGGGTTGATCCGGCCTATATGGGATTGGGGCCTGTCCCGGCGATCCGCAAGGCTTTAAGACAAGCGGCAATGGAGCTGAACGATATCGACATGATCGAGTTGAATGAAGCCTTTGCGGCCCAGGCCATTGGTTGCATGCGAGAACTGGGAATCGAAAATGATCGCCCCAATGAACTTGGCAGCGGTATTTCTTTAGGCCATCCCATTGGATGCACGGGTGCCCGTCAAATGGTCACCGGCATGAATCAAATGAAGCGCAAGGATTATAACACCGGACTGGTCAGCATGTGCATCGGCGGCGGCATGGGAATGGCCATGATTATCGAGCGCTAGTTTGTTGTCCCGCAAATAAGTTACACCATATAACTCGAGGTTTGAAAGGTTTTTGTGAGCGCCACTGGGCAATTTGGGATAAAGGCGCCGGCTGCGGCAGGGCGTCAAAAATCAAAAGCTGTCTGAGTCTGCAGCGTCAGCGAGGTCGAGCTCTTTTGATTTAGCCCTGCGAAGCGGGCGTTGCCAAAATGCTCGCCGGCGTGAACAAAAGGCTTTCAAACCGCTGTAGAATTTTTCGAACTTATTTCCGGGACAGCAGCAGTGGTTTCAATAATTGGGGAGTTGGGCGGAAAAAGCCCCGGTTTATCAAATAGCTGGAATCGGGGTCCACTCGGATTCAGGCATCATTTTTTTCTTTACTTAATTTCCTGTTATTGCTATAGATTATGAAGTTTTAGCGCTGTTGGCAACAATGTCGGCAAAACACCAACGGGAGATAGATAACGATGACAATCAGCAGAAAATTGGGTATCTTGGTCTTTTGTGCCGTGCCGGGAATTATCGGTGGCGGCATCGTTTATGCCTTATTCCATAATCTCTTAGCAGTATTTATCTATGAACTCATTCTCTTATTTTCCGTCGGCGCCTTCGTCAGCAGGTAATCGGCCAGTCTATCACTATTACATGCCACCTTTCCTGACCCTTGCCACAACACCCTATGTCAGAACATAAATACCGGGCGTCGTGGATACTATTACCGACAGGATGACAGCCCAATGGTAACCAATGCCAGCGTTAAGTGTAAGCTGAACTGGGACATGACCCCCAGAAAGAAAGTTAACCCCATACTCAGACAGGTAAGACAACATGCTACCCACAAATAGTTTTCCAGCGGTCAGTATCGAGAGTGAGATGAAAAAATCTTATCTCGATTACGCCATGAGCGTAATTATTGGAAGGGCGCTGCCGGATGTGCGGGATGGTTTGAAACCGGTCCACCGGCGGTCGCTATATGCCATGCGTGAACTCAAAAACGACTGGAACAAACCGTATAAAAAATCAGCACGCATCGTCGGGGATGTCATCGGTAAATACCACCCGCACGGTGACACGGCCGTATATGATACGATCGTCCGGATGGCACAGGATTTTTCCCTGAGGTATCCGCTGATTGACGGGCAGGGCAATTTTGGTTCAATCGATGGCGACCCACCTGCTGCGATGCGCTATACCGAGGTTCGAATGATGCGTCTGGCGCACGAAATGCTGGAGGATCTGGATAAAGAGACCGTTGATTTCACGCCCAATTACGACGAATCATTATCGGAGCCGGCGGTGCTTCCCGCAAAATTCCCAGCACTGCTAATTAACGGTTCCTCCGGTATCGCTGTTGGTATGGCCACCAATATCCCGCCCCACAACCTCTACGAGGTCGTTGAGGCCATCAAGGCCCTGATAGACAACCCCGATATTACCTGGCGCGATCTGGTCAAAATAATACCGGGTCCTGATTTTCCCACCGGCGCTATCATATACGGCGCCCAGGGGATTCGGGAGGCTTATAAAAGCGGGCGGGGGGTTATTCGCATGCGGGCACGGGTCATCGTCGAAAAGGACAAGCGCACCCAGTCTGAAACAATCGTCGTAACCGAACTCCCCTACCAGGTCAACAAAGCCGCGCTGATTGCAAAAATAGCCGATTTAATCAGAAATAAACAAATTGAAGGCGTCCGATACGTCAGGGATGAATCCGACAGGGAGGGAATGCGAATTGCGCTGGGATTAAAAAGAGATCAGATCGCCGGTGTGGTTATCAATCAGCTCTTTAAGCATACCCGCATGGAGAACAGCTTCGGTCTGATTTTTCTGTGTGTCGTGAACAACCGGCCCGAGCTGCTGACCTTAAAGGAATTACTCGAGCATTTCATTCTGCATCGCAGGGAAATCATTATCAGGCGCACTCGCTATGACCTTGAAAAGGCCGAGATGCGCGAACACATTCTTGACGGCTTGAAAATCGCCCTTGAGAACCTCGATGCTGTGGTGGGCTTGATCCGCCAATCAGCATCCCCCGGGGAAGCCAAAATGCGTCTGGTTGACCAATTCGATTTATCGGAGAAACAAGCCCAAGCGATTTTAGATATGCGCTTGCAAAGACTCACCGGCCTTGAGCGGGAAAAGATCATGGAAGAATATGAAAATGTCCGCAAGGACATTGCCCGATATAAAAAACTATTGGCCAGCGAGCGCCTGGTGCTTGATCTTATCAAGCATGAACTTAGCGAGATTCAGAAACAATTCGGGGATGAGCGGCGGACGGAGATCGTTGAACAAACCACGGAAATAAACATCGAAGATATGATTGTCGAAGAAGATATGGTCGTTACCATATCCAGCAGGGGATACATCAAACGCAATCCGATAACCCTTTACCGCAATCAGCGCCGGGGGGGGAAAGGCAAGACCGCCATGGGGGTGAAAGAAGAGGACTTTGTCGAGCATCTTTTTATCGCTTCCACCCACCACACATTTCTTTTCTTCACCAACCGCGGCAAAGTTTATTGGTGCAAGGTCTATGATATTCCCCAGGCGGGTCGCATGAGTCGGGGCAAGGCCATCGTCAATCTACTGAATTTCGAGCGGGATGAAAAACTGACGACTGTCCTGGCGGTCCCCGAATTCGAGCCCGGCTATTATATCCTGATGGCCACCAAACGCGGCTTGGTAAAAAAGACGGACCTTATGGCATTTAGCCGTCCGCGATCAGGCGGTATTATCGCCTTGAGTCTGGTCCCCGGCGATGAGTTAATTGCCGTCAGGCTGACCGATGGCACCTATAACGTGTTTTTGGGTGCTGCCATGGGCAAATCGATCCGCTTTCACGAATCTGATATTCGACCCTCCGGTCGCACCTCAAGGGGTGTGCGGGGCATGTCCCTGGCTTCGAGTGACCGCATCGTGGCCATGCAAGTGCTCAGCCACGGCCAATCTCTTTTCACGGTAACCGAGAACGGGTATGGCAAGAGGACCTCAATTGATGAATACCCTTTTCAAAAACGAGGGGGCAAAGGGGTTATCACCATAAAGACCAGCCAGCGCAATGGGCAAGTTCTTTCCATTCTGCT
Organism: Desulfobacterales bacterium; assembly: GCA_050053515.1. Classification (GTDB taxonomy): domain Bacteria; phylum Desulfobacterota; class Desulfobacteria; order Desulfobacterales. The sequence continues at coordinate 6,706 of JASFTQ010000170.1, forward strand.
GGTGGAAGAAGATGATGACCTCATGCTGATGACGGATATGGGCAAGCTATTGCGCATGCCGGTGAACAGTATTTCCGTTATTGGCCGCAACACCCAAGGCGTCAAGCTGATTGAGGTGTCCCCTGACGAGCGGGTTGTGGGCGCTGCTCGCTTGGCTGAAAAGTAATACCCAAGAGAAAAGCTGGATGCATCATCCTATTGCTGCGAAAGATATCAAAATCGGGGTTGTCGGCGCCGGAAGCTGGGGGACCGCCGTTGCGAATCTGCTGGCGCTGAAAGGGTACAAGATAGATCTATGGGTATATGAAAAGGAGGTCAAAGACCAAATTCTGCAGCAAAGAGAAAACAAGGCCTTTCTCCCGGGGTACTCCCTTTCACCCAATATCATCCCTTCAAATGATCCGGCGGAAGTGGTTTTGCAAAAGAACTTGGTGATCATTGTCGTTCCGTCGCATGTGATGCGAGACATAACCCAAAGGATCGCCGGCAATGTCTCAAAAGATGCCATCGTTGTTTCAGCTTCCAAAGGCATCGAAAACGACACCCATTTGACCATGACCGGTATATTCAAGGAGACGTTTTCGGATCTTGCCGCGGACAATTTTGCCGTTCTTTCCGGCCCCAGTTTTGCCAGAGAAGTAGCCGAAAAATCCCCCACGGTGGTGACGGTGGCATCCAAAAACCTTGATATTGCGACCCGGGTTCAGCATGTTTTCGCCACCTCTTATTTCCGTGTGTATACCAACGATGACGTCATCGGCGTCGAATTGGGCGGCTCGGTTAAAAATGTGATCGCCATAGCAGCCGGGATCGTCGACGGCCTGGGTTTGGGGCTAAATTCGAGGGCGGCCCTGATTACCAGGGGCCAGACAGAGATCCGCCGATTGGGTCTGGCCCTCGGTGCAAACCCCCGGACCTTTACCGGGCTTGCCGGAATGGGTGATCTGATTTTGACCTGTACCGGAAATCTGAGCAGAAATTACACGGTGGGGAGAAAAATCGGCGAAGGCATGACGCTAAAAGATGTCCTTGGGGAAATGCAGATGGTGGCCGAGGGGGTCAAAACAGCCAAGTCTGTTTATCACCTATCCCGCAGGGTCGGGGTTGAAATGCCCATCACCCAAGAAATTTATCATATCCTATATGATGACCTTTCACCCAAAGAGGCGGTTTTCCGTTTGATGACCCGTGATTTGAGGCAGGAATTGGATGAACAATGATTGCGAATGATTCGCATAGGGCCGCCGGCCACAGGCAGCGGTTGCGGGATAAATTTTTTGAGTCAGGATTGACCGGCTTCCATGACTATGAAGTGATTGAATTGCTGCTAACCCTTGCAACTCCTCGCAAGGATTGTAAGGCCGCCGCCAAGGCCGCCTTAAAAAGATTTAAAACCCTTCAAGGCGTATTCGAGGCCACCCAGAAAGAGCTTTGCAACGTAGATGGCATCGGGCCCAAAAATGTTTTCGGTATCAAACTCATCAAAGCCGTATCCGAGAGGTATTTGGCAAGCCGACTGGTAAGAAAAAATGCCCTCAACAACTCAAAAGAATTATTTGATTTTCTTTATCACACCCTAAGGGATAGACACCGGGAATGTTTTCAGGTTGTCTATCTGGATGCAAAAAATAGAGTAGTCAGCACTGAAATACTATTCGAGGGCACCTTGACCGCCAGCGCCATCTATCCCAGGGAGGTCGTGCTTGCAGCCCTCAATCATAATGCTGCGGCTTTAATTTTCGTTCATAATCACCCTTCGGGTGACCCCAAACCGTCTGGTGATGATATTTCGATAACGCGTCAGCTTGTGTTTATATGCCGCATTCTGGGGATCACCGTTCATGAACATCTGGTTATCGGCAACAACACATATTTTAGCTTTGCAGATACCGGATATATCGCTCAGATGAATCAAGAGGCCGACAACTTGCTGCGGTTGCCGTCCAAGGCCCTATCTCGCATGGATCCAACATGACAGACAAAAAAGAATATCCATACTGTTTCGGCAAACTTGAAATCGTTTTTCCCATGGGCGAACACGGTCTTCGAAGTACACCGGAGTCCTGCTTGCCGTGTTATTGTAAAACTGCTTGTCTGAGATCGGCCTTGGACAAAGCCAACGGATTAAAAGTCAAAGAAGAAAAAATTGATCGGGCTTATGCCGCAGGAATGATTGGCTTTCTGGAAAGATGGTCCCAAAAAAAAGAGCTTGATCGCAAGATAAAACAAAAGAAAAAGATCAAGGCTGAATAGCGGCCGGTTCGTCGTGCACGTGCTTTGAGTCTTAATGACAGCATCTAAGATCTCTATCCAATTTAATTTTTATGTCGTCAACGCTGTATTCCTGGAAACATAAAATTCTGGCGTTAATTGTTATCAGCGCAACCGTTTTCGTGATCTTTTGGTATTGGGCATCGCTTTGGGAGACGGTCAAGCGCTATTACTTGTTGCTGGCGGACAAAGAACAGATCGAAGCCTTGATCTCCTCATTTGATACCCTGGCCCCGCTGGTTTTTATCGCCTTCCAAATACTTCAGGTGCTGTTGGCACCTTTCCCCGGTGAAGCCACCGGATTTGTAGGTGGATACCTGTTCGGTACCATCGGCGGATTTGTGTACTCCAGCATCGGGTTGACCATAGGATCTGTGATTAATTTCTTCATCGGCCGATTATTGGGAAAACGCTATATCCGCAAGTTGATACCTGCCGTTCACTTGGAGCGGTTTGATAATTTTGTAAAACACCAGGGAATATTGGTTCTCTTTGTTTTGTTCGTATTTCCGGGTTTTCCGAAAGACTATTTGTGTCTGTTTCTTGGGATCAGTGCACTGCCGATTAGGGCTTTTATTATCCTGACAGTCATAGGTCGCATGCCGGGTACTTTTATCCTGAGCCTGCAGGGTGCAAGCCTTTTTGAGGAAAAATATGCCGTGTTTGCGCTGCTGTTGGGCTTTTGTCTGCTGACGGGCTTTATCGTCTATCGTTATCGCGAAAAATTATATGGTTGGATTGACAAATTGAATAATCGAAAATGATCAGAAGGTACTGATTTTAAGATAAAAAACACTTTGTTATTGTTTACAAGCGTGTTATAATGCTGATGGTTATAGTCCTCTAGTAAAGGAAAACCGTCAATGACAAAATGTTAAAATAGTGATCGTCGTGGGAG